>CATPAX010000235.1 GCA_955652215.1 uncultured Solirubrobacteraceae bacterium
CCTGGGACTGGCTGGACGATCACCGACCTGTGCCAGCCTCTTCCGAATGAACCACCTGGGATGCCGATCGACGGGGGCAGCTGGCAGATCGCCCGGAGGCTGATGAGCGGCTACGAGTTCGCCGATCCCTCGATCGTGCGCGCCTACTACGACCCGGCCATCCCTCTGGGGCAGCGCAACATGCTCCTCCGGCTCCGGGCGCTCGGTGTCGCGCATCTGTTCGTGGGGGTGCGGGTCGGGGAGGTCTACGAGCAGACGCGAGAGCTCGGCGACAGGAGCGCCCGAATCTGGGGCTGGAACTACCAGACGCTCGAGGGGCACGCGGAGATAGGCCAGATGGACTGGCAGGTCTGGAAGTGGCTGGACGACGGCCGCGTCGAATTCCGCGTGCACGCCGTCTCGCGCGCCGCCCGGATTTCCAACCCGTTCGTCCGCCTGGGCTTCCGCCTGCTGCGCGGACGCGAGCGCAAAGCCTTCCTCGAGAGCACCAAGCGGCGCATGCAGACCTTCACCGAGCTGGCCCTATCTCACGGCGATGCCGATCGCAGGATCCGCAGCGCAGCCGCGGTGCTTACCGCCAGACGCACGCGCGACGCCGACCCGGTGCACGACGCGCTCGCGTCGAGCGTCCGGCGAAGGTGAGCTGAGACCGTGCCGCGGCGCTTCCCGATCTTCCAGTTCCCGAACCCGCCACTGATCGCGGCGATCCTCGCCGGAGCGATCGCGAGGACAACCCACGGCCCGTATTCGCGCAACGCGATGCGGCTCTCTCGGCTCGCTCTGCTCGTGTGGTCAGCCGAGGAGATCGTGACCGGAGCCAACTGGTTTCGGCGCGCGCTCGGCATCGCGGGCGGTGCCTACAGTCTCGCCACACTCGAGCGCGCACGCACCGGGAAATGAGCTTTCAGGGCCGATGTCGGTTGAGGGCTGCGCTCCGGCCCGCACCCCGGGCGTCTGCAGCAGTGAGCGCTTTGCGCGGAGTACCCCAGCTCTTGTGTGCAGCTGCTCGCAGCCGACTTGGTCTCGCGGAAGCTCGATCGGTGCTCGACGTGGGCGCCGGCGTCGGGAATCGGGGCCGCCGTGGCCCGAGCCAGCAGTTCAGCGGGGTGGCGCATCGGCGTGAGCGGTGAAGTCGAGGATCGTTTGGGCCACGAGTTCTGGATCGTCGAGCATGGGGACGTGTCCGACCGCCGGCAGTGGTACGAGCTCGGCGCCCGGAATCGCCGCCGCGAAGGGCGGGGCGGTGAAGACGCCGAGCATCAGGTCGAGCGCGCCGTCGACCACGCGGATCGGCACCCGGATCTCGCCTAGCCACATCGGGGCCCTGGTGGCGACGGTGGAGCGCAGCGTGGACTGGAAGCCCGGCGACTAGGCGAAGTCGTGCAGATCGCGCACGCCCGCGTCCGGAGCAAGCGCCCGGGCGCCCCCGCAGGCCGCCGAACAGCGCGATTCGGGCCAGCGCCGGAGCGGTCAGCCACCGGCCCAGCGGCGCCCCGAACCGCGCACGGGGGCGCATCAGCTCGTTGAGGGCGATGACGTAGGCCCGCTCGGGCGGCGACTCGAGTCCCGATGGCGAGATCCACCACCGCGCGTGCCGCCCCGCCGCGGCGCGCCAGCTCGAGCGCGACCCAGCCACCGAGCGAATTGCCGACCATCGCGGGCGCCTCCAAGCCGAGGCGGTCCAGCTCGGCCTCGACCGCATCGGCCAGGCGCGGGGGTTGGCGCGGCGGCGCCGGCCAGCGGAAGGCTTTCGCCGAAGCCAGGCAGATCGAGCGCAGCCACGTCGCGGCAGACCTCAAGCGCTTCGAGCACTGGCTGCCGGGAGCGCCAGCTGAGCCCCAGCCCGTGCAGCAGCACCAGCGGCGGGCCGGTGCCGCCGCGGTGAGAGTGAGCATCGGCGCGCCCACAGGCTCAGCGCATCCGCCGCGTGCTGCGGCCAAGACCTGGGTAATCGGTGGCTCTGGTCATAGTCTTCCTCTTCGTCTTCCTCTTCCTCTTCCACTTCCTCTTCCTCTTCCACTTCCTCTTCGTCTTCGGTGGTGCTTGCCCGTTAGCGGCCCGCGGCGCAAATCAGCTAGCAACATGGGAGGAGGCGGACGGGACAGCGATGTTCGGCGCGCGCGGCCTAGATTCTGTGACGATCCGGTGAAGCGACGACTGGAGAGGAGGTCATGGAGGAACACGGCAAGCACAGGATCGCGGTTGGGGAAGACGGCGTCGCCCGGTGCTGGTGGGCCGACTCCGCCGCGGACTACCGCACCTATCACGACACCGAATGGGGCCTTCCGGTCGCCGACGACGTCCGGCTGTTCGAAAAGCTCAGTCTGGAGGGCTTCCAGGCCGGGCTCTCGTGGCTGACCATCCTGCGCAAGCGCGAAGCGTTCCGGGCGGCATTCTCGGGCTTTGACTTCGAGCGGGTCGCCCGCTTCGGGGAGCGCGACGTGGCGCGCCTGCTGGCGAATGCGGGGATCGTGCGCCACCGGGGAAAGATTGAGGCGGTGATCAACAACGCGCGCCGCGCCGTCGAGCTGGCAGAGGCCGAAGGCTCCCTCGCGCGTTATGTCTGGCGGTTCGAGCCTCCGGGGCGTACCGGCCGGCTCGAGCGCGCGAGCGTGGGGCAGCCGGCGCTCACACCGGAGTCGACCGCGCTCGCCAAGGACCTCAAGCGCCGGGGCTGGCGGTTCGTCGGTCCGACCACCGTCTACGCGTTCATGCAGGCGATGGGCCTCGTCAACGACCACGTCGTGGGCTGCGACGCCCGGGCCGCCGTCGATCGCGCACGGGAGCGCTTCGCCGCACCGTAGGTGCTGTCTCCTCGCTACCTACGGGCTTGTCGACGGTGCGCTCAGGCGGGCTTGAGCGCGGCCTCCCGCGCCCTGCCTCACTCCGGATCGCCATTGGCGAGGATCGCAAGCGCTTCCTCGTGCAGGAGCGCATTGCTGACCAGTGCATGGCGGCTGTCGATTGCGTCCGTTCCGCGGAGGTCAGTGAACCGCCCACCCGCCTCCTCGATGATCACCTTCAGCGGCGCGTGATCCCAGGCAAACCCGCCGACTCCAACCGACACGTCGCACTCGGCGGCCGCGAGCGCGAGCCAGCTGTGGCCGGCGCGGGGCCGGACCTGCCCACAGTGCGCCGCCAGCGTGGCGATCGGCTCGCCCGGGACCCCGCGCGCAAGCGTGCCGCGCCAATCGTCGTTGATGGTCGCGTCGGCAAGGCGCTCCGTCGTGGACACTTGTAGCCGCCGGCCGTCGCGATAAGCGCCTTCGCCCTGTGCCGCCCACCAGCGGATGCCGAGTGCCGGCGCACTCGCCACTCCGATCAACGGCACGCCGCCGTGACAGAGCGCGATCAGGACGTACCAGTGCGGATCGCCCGCTAGGAACATGCCGGTGCCATCTATCGGATCCAGATACCAGCACCACGGGGAGTCGCCGCTGGCGCCCAGCTCCTCGCCGAGAATGGCGTGAAACGGGCGAGTCTGAGCCAGGTGCGCTCGGAGGGCCCGCTCGGCAAGGCTGTCCGCGTCGGTGACCGGGCTGCCGTCGGGCTTGGTCTCCACCTCGAGATCATCCACGCGGAACCTGCTCATCGCAGCCCGGCCGGCGATGTCGGCAAGCTCGAGAGCAAGGCGAAGGTCAGGGTTCACGAGCGAGGGAGAGTTGCATAACCGCCGTACAGCGCGATCCCGCGGAACCAGCCCCTGGGGGCGAGTCCGCGGTATACATAACGCGACGAGGGAGAGGCGCGCTATCCGGGCAGGCGATGTCGCACGCCCGCGAAGCGAGCGAAGTCTCGATCGTAGGACACGATGTCGGCCCCGTGTTCAAGCGCGAGGGCGGCAAGATGGGCGTCGGTGGTCAGATTGCCGGCGGTACCCGTGTCGCGCAGGAGTCCGCGGAGCAGGCTGACATGGCGCGGAGTGGGGTGGGCGATGACGGCCGCTGGGGCAGCCAGCCACTGCTCGACCTGGCCGGTCGCTTGATCGGCGGTCATCGGCGTGGGAAGGATGGAGGCATTCGTCCCGACCCGGATGAAGGCCAGGAGCGCGATCCACGACAGTCCGACCGCTTCCCTGCCCGCGAGAGATGCGTCCAGCCACACGCGCGACTGTTCGTGATGGACGCTCGCGGCGTCCACCGCGTAGAGCAGCACGTTCGCGTCGACAACGACCACGAAGGTCAGCGGCCTTCGGTCAAGCGGCGCGTGAGCGCCTCGTCCTCAAGCTCGCCGGCGAGACTCAGCGCCTTGGTGATGTCGACGCGGGCCGGCCCCAGTGTGCGAGCCGTCGTATATCCGCCGCCGCCTGGCTGGGCAGCCCCGAGACCTGCACGGATCGCCTCGTTGACGGCTTCCTTGAAGGAAAGTCCGCGCTCTCGCATCGCTCGCTCAACCAGCAACCGCGTGTCGGGATCGAGGGTGAGGGTCGTCCGCACGCCACGCATCATAGCATCATTCATATCGATGCTATGATGTCGTCGCGGATTGTCAGGTGAGAGCTGGCGCACGTCGTCCGGCGGCTCCGCGGAACCGCACCCTCAGGGGGGCGCGTCATACCTTGTGGCATGAGCAGTGAGGCCAGTCGGCGCGCTCGCCCGCGATATGGTCGCACGGACTAGCCGATGGCCATCAACGCTTCGCGCCAGCGGGGGTCGATGAGCGGGCCCAAGTCGACCCTGGCGGCTCCCAACCACCGCGCCAGCTCGGCGACGCTCGCCGCGATCTTCTGACCCGCAGCCCCTGGCGCATCGGGTTCGGCGTAGACGCCGTTGAGCCTCAGAACGCGGACGCGACGATCGTACAGCGGGTCGATCCGGCCGATCAGGCGATCTCCGTGCAGGATCGGTAGCACGTAATACCCGTACTCGCGCTTGGCGCGCGGAACGTACATCTCGAGCCGGTAGCGGAAGCCGAACAGCTGCTCCGTGCGCGCGCGGTCATGGATCAGTCGGTCGAACGGACTCAGCAGCGTCGTGCGGCCGACGAACTTCGTTTCCAACACATCGCGGTGCGCGAGCCACTCGCCCCGCAGACCGTCGATCGTCACCGGAAGCGCGATGCCATCGCGTTGCAAAGCGCGCTGAGCCCTTCCCACACGGGCGGACGGCCGTCGAATGCCAAGCCGACCGTTCTGGAACGCGCGATCCCGGCGAGTCGGAGCTGCCGCTCGGCCAAACGTCGCGCGACCTCGCCGGCAGGAAGGTGTGGCTGGTCGGTCGGAAGGATCCGCTCGGCGAGGTCCCAAACACGTTCTCCGCCCTCGCGGCCAACCGTCGCAATCCGACCGCCGAACCACAACAGCTCAAGCATCCGTCCGAGGTTCTTGCCGTCGTTCCAGCCGCCGCTGCGCCACGGGACGCTGGCGCGGTCCTCGAGCTCCCGCGAGCGCAATGGTCCTCGCCGGCGCATCTCGCGCAGCACGTAGCGCCGGAATGATGCATTGGCTGCCAGCCACTCGCGAGTCACGCGGCCGCGGGAGTCGTCCATCCGAGGGAAACGGCGCATCGTCTCGCGGTGGATTGCGTAGTCAACCATCGGGACGATGAACGCCCAATACTCGAACAGGCTGCGATCTACGAACAACGCCCGGTCGAGGTCAGTCGCGTCGTAGGAACCCAGGCGCGACCACAGCACCAACCGCTCCGCGCGAGCCACGGCGCTCACGGGATCCATCTGCACACCACCGAGCATCTGGATTGTCTGCAACAGCGAAGCCGGTCTCGGCTCGGCCAATAGCGCGCCGACTATGCATGCGCGTCGAGCGTCGTCGGCGCTCAGACGGATCGGGACCACGTTCGCAGCATGAACGACACGCCCGGCTCACTCAACCGCCACGGCCAGTCCGCGCTGATGACCCGTCAGCCGGCGGGGCTCGACCAATCGCCGCCGCCCACGATCGCCGACATCCGCGCCTTCCCGACGGCAATTTCACATATAGGTAGACATAAGATCCATTATCGAGCGTAACGTAGGTGCGCCGTAGCCGCCTCGGCGGCGCGAACGGTCACGATTTCAGTCATGACATTCGATGAAGCGTCGATCGCGGACCAGCTCGCCGCTTTCGAGCAGGTGGTCCGCCTGAACCCGATCGTGACCGAAATCCTCGAACGGATGCCTTCTCTGGAGCTTCCGGATTGCTGGCTGGCGGCAGGTGGCCTCAATCAGACCGTGTGGAACGTGCTCTCCGACCGCGAGCCGGAGGCCGGGATCCTAGACTACGACGTCAACTATTTCGACGCCTCGGACCGCAGCTGCGAGGCCGAAGATGAGGCGATCGCCGCGGCCGCCGCTGTGTTTGACGGGATCGAAGCAACGGTCGAGGTCCGCAACCAGGCCAGAGTCCATCTTTGGTACGAAGCGAGGTTCGGCGTGCCCTGCCCTCGCTATCGAAGCACCAGACACGCCATTTCGACATTTCCCAGCTGCAGCTCATGCGTCGCCGTGCGCCCGAGCGACGGCCGGCTCGAGGTGTTCGCGCCCTTCGGTCTCACCGACCTGTTCAGGATGACCGCCCGCCCCAATCCTGTACTCGCTCCCGCAGCCGTCTACGAGGCAAAGACAACACGCTGGCTCCAGGAATGGCCGCAGCTCACGGTCTTGCCATGGCCCATCAACGCGCAATCGAAGCTATCGACTGAAGACCACACTTGATGTATCAGCGGAGCTAGGCGCGGACCAGCTCACGGGCCGTCGCGAGGACCTCGGAGACGAGGGTCGCTAGGTGTTCGGGGCCCGTGTCCGGGTGGAGGATGCAGGCGCGCAGCGTTTCCCGGCCGCCGAAGACCGTGCCGGTGACGAAGGCACGCCCGCGCGCCTGGATCGCCTCGGGCAGCGCGTGGTTGAGGTCGTCGAGCCGCGCCGGTGGACAGCCCGCCGGACGGGCGCGGAAGGCGACGATGGAGGTCTCAGGCGAGGCGGCCAGCTCCAGCTCGGGCTCGCGCTCGACTAGCGTCGCAAGGTCGCGAGCGAGTCGGTTCGCGCGCGAGACCTGGTTGGCGAGGCCGGCGCGCCCACGCCCGGCGATGGTCGCCCACGTCTTGAGCGCACGAAACGGTCGCGTCTGCTCGGGGCCGTACTCGGCGAATGTGCCGACCGCCGCGCCGGTGTCCTGGCGCAGATACGGCGGAATGAGGCTGAACGCGTCGCGCAGGTCGTCGCCGTGTTGCACAAGCGCGCAGCCGGCGTCGACGGGGACCCCGAGCCACTTGTGCGGGTCGAGCGCCAGCGAGTCGGCCCGCTCCATGCCGCGGAAACGGTGCGCGATGGACGGGTCGAGCATCGCGAACGCCCCGTAAGCGCCGTCGATGTGGAACCAGAGGCCCTCGGCGCTCGCAACGCCGGCGAGCGCCTCGAGCGGGTCGATCGCGCCGGTGTTGACGGTCCCCGCCGAGCCGACGAGTAGCGCCGGCACGGCGCCGTCAGCGCGATCCGCGGCGATCGAGGCGCGCAGCGCCGCGGCGTCAAGCCGGCCTGCGTCGAGCGGCACCTCCCGCATCGCCCCGCTGCCGAGCCCGAGCAGCTCCAGTGCGCGCCGCACGCAGCTGTGGGCCTCGGCCGGCACGTAGGCCACGAGCCGCGGGCCGCCGGCGAGGCCGTCGCGACGCACGTCGTGGCCCACCGCTCCCAGCGCGCGACTGCGAGCGCCGGCGAGGCAGACGATCGTCGCGGCAGACCCGCCGCTCGTGAGCAGGCCGCCTCCCGGCGCGTGGGGGAAGCCGACGAGCTCGGCCAGCCAGCGGACCACCGCGCGCTCGAGGTGGACGTCGGCATGGTCGCCGGCGACCACGCTCGGGTTCATCGCGGCGGCGGCCAGCGAGGCCGCGATCCCCGCCGCGGACGGCGGCGGGTTGACCCAGCCGAAGAAGGCCGGGTGGCCGTTGCCCATCGCGTGGGGCAGGACGTCGCGCAACGCGGTCGCGACCAGGTCATCGAGCGTGGCCGCGTGCTCCGGGAGCGGCAGGTCCAGCAGTCGCTCGCGCAGGACGTCCGGGAGGGGCTGCCAGACCGGGCGCGACGGCAGTGCTGCGAGATGGTCGGCGACGCCGTCCACCAGCGTCTGCGCAGCGCGGCGGAATGCCTGCAGCTCTGCGTCGGTGTCCGGTTCGCTCACGTCGCAAGCATAGGTTCCGCACCGCCCGGCTAGAGCTCTCGCGTCCGCGGTTCGCCAGCATTCCGGAGCGCTTCGGAAGGGTAATCGTCGAGATCGAAGCATCCAGCCGCTACTTCTCGCCACCGTCCGGTATGAATGCCTTCGAAAACCATCGTGCGGAGGTAGACGGCATGAAGCGCGGATTGGCATTGCTTGGTGTGGCCGCACTGAGCTTGGGTGTGTTCAGTGCGAGTGCGGCGGCAGTTGCGGCGTCTTCGCCGGCGGTAGGCACTGGGCCTAGCTCAAAGGTGACCCAGAAGAGCGCGGTCCTCAGCGGGACCATCAACCCGAACGGCAGCACCAGCACCTACTTCTTCCAGTGGGGCTTGACGACCGGCTATGGCTTCGCCAGCGGCACCCACTCCGCCGGGCACGGTACAACCGCGGTCGCCGTCACAACTACCGCCGGCGGCCTGGTCCCGGGGACCGTCTTTCACTATCGGATCGTGGCGTTCAACAGGTTCGGCATATCGGCGGGAGCGGACCGCAAATTCAAGACCAAGGGATCTCCCCTGCCCCAGCCGGTAACTGGCTCCGCCGTGAACGTCGGTAAGACATTTGTGACGTTCACCGGAGTCGTCAACCCGAATGGAGTCAACACCTCGTACTACTTCCAGTACGGCCCCACCAGCGGTTACGGAAGCCAGACAGCCGGGGGATCGTTCCCGGGCAGCCACACCGCACAGACCGCA
>CATPAX010000236.1 GCA_955652215.1 uncultured Solirubrobacteraceae bacterium
CAACGGCAGCTTGCTACCCAGCACATTCGAGAAGTCGATCGAGCCGGCAGTGAACCCGCCCACCAGCACAGGGACGGCCGTCTGGCGCTCGAACGCCGGGCGCACGTTGTCGCGCAGTCGGTTGACCAGGTCGGGGGTTCTCGCCGCCTGCGGCGCCGAGTTCGGATATGCCTCGAGCACCGCCACCCTCCCCGACGGCGCGATGCGGGGCGCCGTCACAGCGACGACGCCGGGGGTGCCGCCGACAGCGGCGCGCAGCGCCGGCAGTGTGGCCGCGCGACCTGGGCCTGAAAGCTCCGCAACGAGTAACAGCGGGCCGTTGAATCCGGCCCCAAAGCCGTTTGCCAGCAGATCAAACGCGTGGCGTGAGCTGAGGTTGGCGGGGTCGTTGCCAGCGTCGCTTGAATCCAGCCGCATCGCGAACGCGGGGAGCAGGAGCGCAACCATCACCGCCGAGGAGACGATCGCCAGCGGCCAGGGTCGCGCCTGCACCACGCGGCTCCACCGCCGCCACGCCGAGGGGCGCCCCGCTCCACCGCTTGCGCCGTCCGCGCCTGCCGCGATCGCTGGGCTGGCGCCAGGGGCAACCGCTGGCCTGGCGCCTGGGGCAGTCGCTGGGCTCGCGCCACTCGTGCCGGCGTCCGCCACGCGGCGCGCAGGGAAGAGCCGTCCGCGAATTCCGCGCGTGCGCACGAGCCGAGGCCCGAAGCGCGACAACAGCGCCGGAAGCAGCGTCAGAGAGGCCGCGAGCACCAGCAGCACGGCTAGCACCGAGGCGATCGCAAGCCCGTACATGAACGCCACCCCGGTCGCGAACATTCCCAGCAGCGCGATCACGACCGTCGCACCGGCCAGCAAGATGGCCCTCCCCGAGGTGTCCATCGCCTCGACCACCGAGCGCTCAACCTCGCCAAATTCAACGTAGTTCTCGCGGAAGCGCGTAACGATGAACAGCGCATAATCGATCCCCACTCCCAGGCCAATCATCAGCGCCAGCTGCGGCGAGACGTTCGCCATGCTCGTGACGTGCGTGGCCAGCCCAATCAGCCCCACGCCGGTTATCAGACCTAGCCCCGCTGTGATCAACGGCATTCCGGCGGCGGCCAGCGATCCGAAGGTCAGCAGTAGGATCACCATCGCCGCGACTACCCCCACCTCTGTCGCCGGGCCGACGCTAAAGCCCTCGGCGTTCTCGATCACCTGGCCGCCGGCAGCGACTTGCAGGCCACGCACGTGGATCGCGGCCAGATGAGCGAGCACTGGATTGCCAGTGCTGTTTGAGAGCACATTTGCCGGCTGGTCGTAGTTGACCGTCGCGAACGCGGTCCTCCGATCGGGCGAGACCTGCACCGCTCCTCGTCGGCTATAGGGACTGACGATCCCGGCCACATGCGGGAACGTCCCGACGTGAGCCAGCAGCGGGACGATCGCCGCGCGCACCACCGGCGAATCGATCGTCCCCTGTGAGACGTGGAATACGATCGTGTCCGCGTCGCCGCTCTGGGCCTTGAACTCCCGCTTGAGCAGGTCGACCGCGCGCTGCGAATCGGTCCCGGGAAGGCTGAACACGCTGGCGTAGTTCGGACCGACCGCCTGGGCCAGGGCGGTCGTGAGGATCGCGACAGCCAACCACCCGACAACGACACGACGGCGATGGGTGAGACACCAGCGAGCGAGACCCCGCATCGCTACAACCTTCCCGCTGGCTTTGCCGGCACGGGCCAGTGGCCCGGGTTCCGTGATCTAGCGAAATGAGGGCCTACGCCTAAGCGCAAGCGTGCACCACAGTCATTAGCGAAGACCACGCTAGCACCACGCTCGACCGCCCGAAGGGTTAGATTCACCAGCGGGTGGTCCGCCGTCCGGTCTGTCTCTGGGTCGATGCTCCGACTAGCGCGGTGAGACGTTGACTGCGGTCGTGGCTGAGTCGTTGACGAAGCGATTCGGCTCGATCCTCGCCGTCGACAACCTGTCGTTCACGCTCACACCTGGGACCATCACGGGCTTTCTCGGACCGAATGGCGCCGGGAAGACGACGACCTTACGGATGCTCCTCGGCCTGGCTGCGCCAACGAGCGGCCAGTCGTTCGTTCTCGGCAAGCCGTACGCCGAGCTCGACCACCCTGCCCTGTCGGTGGGCGCGGTGCTCGAAGCCACGGACTTCCATCCTGGTCGGTCGGGGCGCGACCATCTGAGAACGCTGGGCCGCGCGGCCGGCCTTCCCGACTCCTGCGCAGACGATGTGCTGCGGACTGTCGAGCTCCAAGAGGCGGGCAGGCGACGGGTGAAGGGATATTCGCTGGGTATGCGGCAACGACTCGGGGTGGCGGGCGCGCTGCTCGGCGATCCTGAGCTGCTGATCCTCGACGAGCCGGCGAACGGCCTCGACCCTGAGGGAGTGCGGTGGCTGCGCGGCTTCCTGCGCGCATTCGCGTCCGGGGGACGCACCGTCCTCGTCTCGAGCCACGTGCTGGCCGAAGTCGCGCAGACAGTGGACCAGGTGCTGATCATCAACCGCGGTCGTCTTGTGGTCGAATCCTCGCTGCAGGCGCTCACGTCCCGCGTCGGCGGTGCAGTCCGCCTTCGCACCCCACGGCCCGATCTGCTGCTCGAGGCCCTGCGCCACGAACACCTGGAAGCGACCGCTGAGGACAACATCGTGCATGTCCACGGCGTGGAGACCGAACGGGTCGGGGATATCGCGTTCGCGGCAGGGGTCCCGGTGCACGAGCTCGTCACGGAAGGCTCCTCGCTCGAGGAGATCTTCCTCGAGCTCACCTCGGAGGCAAGCGCGTGATCGCGCAGATCAAAGCGGAGCTCCTCAAGGTTCGCTCGACGCGGACCACCTTGGGGCTGGTGCTCGGGATGCTCGGACTCATCTTGTTGATCGTGCTTCTCACGGGCCTGCTCTCCCACCCCGAGAATCTCACCGCCAAGAATGACCAGATCGGCTTGATCGCCACGGGCGGGATCTCGCTGATCTTCTCCGGACTCGCCGGAGTGCTGCTGATAACCAGCGAATACCGCCACGGGACGATCCACCCGACGTTCCTGTTCACACCGCATCGCTCGACGGTGCTCTCAGCCAAGCTCACCGCCGGCCTGCTCGCGGGTCTCGTGTTCGGCGTGGCCGGGGTGGGGCTGGCGTTCGGCGTGGGCTCCCTGATCCTCTCCGCCCGTGGCATTCCGTCGGCGCTCAGCGGCAGCGACGTCGCGTTGCTGATTCTCGGCGGCCTTGGGGGGATCGCGCTCCGAGGAGCGTTTGGAGTTGGCCTCGGGGCAATCCTCCGTAACCAGGTCGCCGCGGTGATAGCCCTACTCGCGTGGGATTTTGTCGTCAACGGCCTGTTATTCGGACTCGCACCGTCGGTCGGCCGGTTCATGCCTACCACGGCGGCGGACGCCCTAATGGGGCTGAAGACTGCGCATCTGCTCTCGCCCGCCGTCGGCGCCGCTGTGCTGGTCGGGTGGACGGTGCTGCTGGGGCTCGCTGGAGTCGTCCTCATTCTGAGACGAGACGTAACGTGATGTAGGGAGAGCGGCCTAGAGCACGTTGCCGATGGAAGCTCCTCGCGTCAGCTACGTCTCGAAGAATATCAATGCGATAGCCTCTAGTCCTAGAAGGATGGCTATAACGCTCACCCAGTTGACAGCCTTCCTCGCCGTCACCCGCGGAGGCTCTGTGACTGCGGCCGCTGACGAGCTGGTTGTCACGCAGCCATCGGTTTCCTCGGCGCTTGCGGCACTCGGACGTGAGCTGGGTTGTGAGCTGTTCGAGCGCTCGGGACGGGGCATCCGCCTAACGGATGCGGGTGCTGCATTCGCGCCGTATGCAGAGGATGTGATCGGACTGCTGGAGGACGGCCGGCGCGCGGCGCGCGAAGCCGCCGGTCGGGCATCTCGCCGACTTCACATCGCCGCTGTCACGACTGCGGCGGAGTCGTTCGTGCCGCCGCTGATGCGAGCGTTCTCCGAGCAGC
>CATPAX010000237.1 GCA_955652215.1 uncultured Solirubrobacteraceae bacterium
CCTCGAGGCGATCCGTCAGTTCCCGGTGGAGGTCGGTCGCCGGCGCTGCATGTTCATCCACCTCACGCTCGTGCCGTACGTCGGCCATGCCGGCGAGCTGAAGACCAAGCCCACGCAGCACTCGGTCAATGAGCTGCGGCGAATCGGAATTGCGCCCGACATGGTCGTCTGCCGCTCAGAGGCGGTGCTCTCGCAGGACATCCGCCGGAAGATCGCCCTGTTCGCGAGCCTTCCGGTCGAGGCGGTCGTGTCAGCTCGCGACGTGCCGGACATTTACCAGGTGCCGCTGGTGTTCCGCTCGGAGGGAGTCGACGACTTCATCCTGCGCGAGCACTTCGGGCTTGATGCTCCTGAGCCGGACCTGACCGGCTGGGAGGCGATCACCGTACGCGCGGCGCGGGCAGAGCGAAGCGTCCGGATCGCGTTGGTCGGAAAGTATGTCCGCCTCGAGGACGCCTACCTGTCAGTCGTCGAGGCGCTCCGGCACGCCGGCGTCCACCACGGCGGCAAAGTGCAGGTCGACTGGGTCGACTCCGAGACGGTCGGTGATCCCGAGCTCGCCGGGCGGCTCGGCGAGGTGGACGGAATCCTGATCCCGGGCGGCTTCGGAGGCCGTGGGTTCGAGGGCAAGATTCGGGCCGCTCAGATCGCCCGCGAGGGGCGGATCCCGTATCTGGGCATCTGCCTCGGCATGCACGTTGCGGTGAGCGAGTTCGCGCGTAACGTCGCCGGCATGACCGGCGCGAACTCGACCGAGATGGATCCGGAGGCCCCGTTTCCGGTGATCGATCTGCTGCCCGAGCAGAAGGAGATCGCGGATATGGGCGGGACGATGCGCCTCGGCGCCGATCCGATCAAGCTCCACGACTCGACGGTGGTGCGCAAGCTTTATGGCGAGGCGGTCATCTACGAGCGCCATCGCCACCGCTACGAGGTCAATAACCACCTGCGCCGTCGGCTCGAGTCAGCCGGTCTGGTCTCCTCGGGGACCTCGCCGGATGACCGGCTGGTCGAAGTGATCGAGCTTGCGCCCGATGACCACCCGTTCTACGTGGCCTCGCAGTACCACCCGGAGTTCAAGTCCCGCCCGGAGCGTCCGGCGCCGCTGTTCCGGGAGTTCGTCGGTGCTGCGCTCGCCCACGCGCTGGCGGCCGGCAATCAGCCCGCCGCGCGCGCGGGCGAGCCCGCCGCGGCGACGTGAGGCGCGCCACCGAGGCACAGCGCCAGCGCCTGCACCAGACGTTCGCCGCGCTTTGCCGCATTGAGAGCGGCTCAGGGCACGAGCGCCGGTGCGCTGAATGGGTAGCCGGCGCGCTCGCTGAGTCCGGCCTAGAGGTGCGCGAGGATGACGCGGGCTCCCGAGTCGGGTCGGACTCCGGCAACCTGCTCGCCAGGCTGCCCGGCACCGGTCCCTCCTACATCGTGCTTTGCGCTCATCTCGACACGGTACCTGCGGTCGCGCCGCTCGAGCCTGTCCTCCTCGACGGTGGCTGGGAGAACGCGAACGACGGGATCCTCGGTGCGGACAACAAGGCAGCGGTGGCGGTCATCCTCGAGCTCGTCCGCGCGCTCAGAGAGTCGGGAGCGCCTCCGCCGGTCGGCTTGGAGCTGCTGTTCACGGTCTGCGAGGAGATCGCCCTGCGGGGCGCCAAGGAGTTCGACGTAGGTCTGCTGGAAAGCCCGTTCGGCTACGTGTTCGATCACGCCTCGCCGATCGGCGAGATCGTGCTCGCCTCGCCTACGTACTACAGGATCTCCGCCGACCTGCACGGCCGCGCCGCGCACGCCGGCATTCGTCCCGAGCGTGGCCGCAACGCGATCGCCGCTGCCGCACGTGGGATCGCGGCGATGTCGCTCGGCCGCTTGGATCCCGAGACGACGGCCAACATCGGCACGATCTCCGGCGGCACCAACGCCAATGTCGTAGCCGAGCGCTGCCGGATCGAGGCCGAGGCGCGCAGCCTCGACGCGGGTCGGGTCGAGGGTGTCGCTACGGAGATGATCGATCATCTCCAGGAAGCCGCCGACGCCGCCGAATGTGACCTCGACGTGGTCGTGGAGCGGATGTTCACTGGATACCGGATCAAGCCGGGTGACCCGCACGTTGAGCTTGCGGCGCGAGCACTCCGGGCGAGCGGCTACGAGCCCCGTCACATCTCGACGGGCGGAGGCTCGGACGCGAACGCGTTCGTTGCTGCCGGATTCCCGTGCGCCAACCTGGCCAACGGCACCGAGCGCAACCATGAGCCCGGCGAACGGGTCAGCGTCGACGCGCTCGAGGGAATGCTCGAAGTCGCACTCGCGCTCGTCCAGGAAGGAGGAGCACCCTGATGGAGTTCACATCGATCGGTGCCGAGGGCAAGTGGGAAGGGAGCTTCATCCGCGCGGGGACCGAGCGATTTCGCTTCGCCGACGGCAAGGAGGTCGCTCGCGACAAGGTCTGGCACCCAGGCGCTGTCGGGATCATCGCGATCGATGACGAGCACCTCTGGCTGACTCGCCAGCCCCGCGAGGCGGCCGGGATGTCCGCCTCGCTCGAGATCCCGGCCGGCAAGCTCGACGTGGAGGACGAGCCACCCCTCGAGACCGCCAAGCGAGAGCTTGCGGAAGAGATTGGCAGGCAAGCCGCAACCTGGGAGCAAGTCCTGTCGTTCTACACCAGCCCCGGATTCAGTGACGAGCGGGTGGTGCTGTACCTGGCGAGCGATCTGAGCGACGCGCCCGACCAGGACCCAATCGAAGACGAACGGATCGAGATCGTTCTCTGGCCGCTCGATCAGCTCGAGCAGGCGATCGCCGAGTGCGAGGACTCGAAGTCGCTGATCGCGCTCCTGTGGCTCACCCGCCGCAGCGCACCGCGCTGAGTCGGCAGGAGCCGCCGCGGGCGGCCCGAATCATCCCAGCATGACCCGTGTAGACGCGGCCGAATCCTCGCGGCGCCTGA
>CATPAX010000238.1 GCA_955652215.1 uncultured Solirubrobacteraceae bacterium
CCCCCTGGACCGCTTCTACACGCTCATACAGGACGGCCAGGTCTTGGTCGGCCCCCGCTTCAGCGTCAACAATGAGCTCCGGCGCTTCTCGCCCCGCGATCCCGGCGAGCCGCTCGATGGGATCGGGCAATATCTCTACCCGGCGCGGTTCTCGACCGCGCCCGCACCACCTGGCGCCAAGTCGTAGGTCGACGCCGGTCCCGTCCCGGCTCACCAACGATCGACCGGAACCGAGGCTCGGGCGTCCGGAGTCGATCGACGACGGCAGCGTCACACTTTGTGCCATGACGGCGATCCACATTCCGCCGCAGCTCACGGATGCGGTCGATGAGGACGACTATCCCGCTCGCTGCGCGTGGCTGGCCACGCTCCCGGAGCTCATCGTCGGGATAGCGTCCGAATGGGCTCTCGGGCTGGGTGAGCCCTACCTGCCGGGCGGGCAGTGCGCCTGGGTTGCGCCCGCCAGCAACCGGCGCGGGGACGAGCTGGCCATCAAGTTCGGGTGGCGTCACGGGGAGGCTCAGCACGAAGCCGACGCCCTCGCGCTGTGGGATGGAGATGGCGCGGTCCGGTGCTTCGCGACGCGGACGCTCGATCAGACAGCCGTGCTGCTGCTCGAGCGCTGCGTACCTGGACACGTGCTCAAGCACTCCACCCCTGAACCCGAGCAAGACATCGTGATCGCTCGGCTGCTGCGCCGGCTTTGGGAGCACCAGCCGGCGGATGATCATCCGTTCGGCTCCCTGCAGGAGATGTGCGATGACTGGGCGTCGTCGTTCGAGCTCGATTTCGAGAGGGATGGATGCGGCCTTGATCCGGGGCTTGCGCGGGAAGGGATCGCGACACTCCGCGCTCTACCGCGGAATACCGAGCGAACCGTGTTGCTGTGCACCGATCTGCACGCCGGGAATGTCCTGGCCTCGCGGCGCGAGCCTTGGCTGGTGATCGATCCGAAGCCGTTCGTCGGGGATCCCGCCTATGACGCCGTGCAGCATCTGCTGAACTGCGACCAGCGCCTCGCCGCCGACCCCATTGGCCTGTCGGGACGGATGGCAGGACTGCTCGGCGTCGACCCGGAGCGCGTGAGGCTCTGGCTGTTCGCACGCTGCGCGCAGGAGTCGCTTCACGACCACACGATGCGCGAGCCGGCTTGTCGCCTCGCGCCCTAGCCGGTGAGGCTGCCGGTGGCTTCTGCTGGAAGTTGCGATCATCTCTTCGCGTTGTCTGCGCTCGAGTGATCACAAACCCGCGAGGAGCATGAATGGCGACTGACAGGCAGATGCAGCTCGGAATGGTCGGACTGGGCCGGATGGGCGCCGGAATCGTGAGGCGCTTGATGCGCGACGGTCACACATGCGTCGGCTACGACGTCAATCAGGACGCGGTGAAGGCGCTCGCAGCCGACGGAGCGGTGGGGGCGAACTCGCTCCGGGATTTCGCTGCAAAGCTCGAGAAGCCGCGCACGGTGTGGGTGATGGTTCCTGCCGGCACGATCACGGACCAGACGATTCGCGACGTGGCCGAGGTGCTCGAAGCGGGCGATGTGATCATCGACGGAGGAAACACCCACTACCGCGACGACATTCGGCACGCTGCGGAGCTTCGGGAGAAGGGCATCCACCACGTCGACTGCGGGACGAGCGGCGGCGTGTGGGGCTTCAAGCGCGGGTTCTGCCTAATGATCGGCGGCGAAGAGGACGTCGTCAATCGGCTCTCGCCGCTGTTCGCCTCGATCGCCCCGGGCGTCGGCGAGGTTCCGCGCACCCAGGGCCGCAGCGGCGACCCCAGCCCTTCGGAACAGGGCTACCTGCACTGCGGTGCGAACGGTGCCGGTCACTTCGTGAAGATGGTCCACAACGGCATCGAGTACGGACTCATGGCCTCATACGCGGAGGGTCTGAACATCCTCCGCAATGCCGATGCCGGCACGCGCCAGCAAGAGGGCGACGCTGAGACGGCACCGCTCGAGAACCCGGAGTACTACCAGTACGACATCGACACGACCGAGGTCGCCGAGGTCTGGCGCCGCGGCAGCGTGGTCGCATCCTGGCTGCTCGACCTTACTGCTGAGGCACTGTACGAGTCTCCCGGCCTCGAAGGCTTCTCGGGCAGGGTCTCGGACTCCGGCGAGGGCCGCTGGACCTCCACGGCTGCAATCGAGGAGGGGGTGCCGGCCCCCGTGCTCACGAGCGCTCTCTACTCCCGCTTCAGCTCTCGCGGGCTCGGCGACTTCGCCGATCGCGCCCTGTCGGCGATGCGCAAGGCGTTCGGCGGCCACGAGGAGAGGTCAGCCCCCTGACGGCTGGCTGACCTCTGTTCAACGACTGAGCGACGCGTCGCGGCTGTCAGTAAGCGCTACCTGGACCGTGATAGCGCCGCCGGGCCTGAGCGGCTGTCACCCGGGCCTGGGATCGGATTGCTGTTCGCAGGAGGCCCGAACGCCGCTGTCTAGACGTCGCATCCTGAACCTGCTCGAGGGCGTCGTAATCGTCGAGTTCACGCTGCCTTCGCAGGGCGACCAGCCGAAGGAGCCGGATGTGCAGGTCGCTCACGGTCGTAGACCCCGCGGATCGGGCACCGGGAGCGATACGGCGATCGCTTGGGGAATCGGGCCGGGACTAGTCCCGACCTTGAAGAGTCGGAACCCGAAGGTGCCGTCCAGGCTGCAACGTTCGAGCGACCCGCCGCAGTCCGGGCAAGCCTCGACATACGCCGCCGCTGCAGGCGTGAAGCGCAGCCGGCAAGGGCGGCAGCAAGTCGTCATGAGGTGAGGAGCTTGTCCGCGCGCTTCTCGAACCGCGCCGAAGCTGCTCCCCCGCGTACGAGCTCTACGGCTCGTCCCGCCTCCTCATAGGACGGAAAGCCGCTCGACTGCGCCATTGCCGCTCCGTCCTTGGCGACGATCCTCCAGTGGTAAGCGCCGCCGTTGTCCTCGAAGATGAGGAATTTCATCGACCCCGACGAACGCGCGTTGCTGGATGCACCTGAGTTCTTTGTTGCGGTGGCCATTAGCCAGCCGCCTCTCTGCCCCTCTGACCGAAGACACCACCCGGAAAGCGAGAAGAGCTAGGGGCTCTCAGAGCGCACTAGCGAGCCTACCACATTCCGACCTCCACACTCGGAATTACGTGATGCCAGAGCTGCTCGTTTAGGTACGTTGCGTGGGACCGGTGATAGTGGAGCCTGTCGGCCGGTCGAGTGCATCGATGGCGTCGAGCACGTCCTTAATGCCTCCCGCGGTGTTGACGTCCAGGCGGTCGAGGATCGTCTCGGTATCCGTGAACTGCTTTGCCGCGCGCGCATCGGAGGCAACGGACTGCACCGTCTGCCCGACCATGATGATCGACAGCAGCACCAGCTGCA
>CATPAX010000239.1 GCA_955652215.1 uncultured Solirubrobacteraceae bacterium
CGACGAAGTTCGGGCTACGGGGGTGCGCGCTTGGCATCCGAGAGGATCTGCGTCCTCACGGCGTGGGAGTGTCGGTGATCCTTCCCGGATTCATCCGCGAGGCCGGCATGTTCGCCGAATCCGGCGTCGCGCTCCCGCGCGGGGTGGGCACGAAGACGCCGGCCGAGGTTGCGACCGCGGTACTGCGCGCCGTCGAGCGCAATCGGGCTGAGGTCGAGGTAGCGCCGCTTGGGCTTCGCCTGGGCGCGAGCTTTGCCACAGTTGCGCCCGAGCTGGCCGCCACGATCAGCAGGTGGATGGGCTCGGAGAAGGTCTCCTCGGACCTGGCGGCGGGTCAGAAGTCGAAGCGCTGAGCCGTACCCGGATTCAGTCGCTTATCTGGGTGATCGGGGCATCGGCGGGCGAGGAGTCGCCGTTCGTCCCTCCTTTGGAGACGACTTCGTGATCGCTGGTCACGGCCGCCAGAACGCCGATCACTTCATCGGCGAGTCGAGCGCCCTCGCTGGCCCGCTCGGGCGTGGCCTGCACCCTCACGACCACGTCCTCCCCATCGATCTCTTCCAGCACCACGGTCGCCTTCGAGCGCTGCGGCGTGGAGATTTCGTGATCGAGGAGGGCCTGGACCTGGCTCGGGCGGATCCCAGCGTTTAGGTGCACTCTCACGTCGACCGACTCGGGTTCCCTCAACGGGATCACCGCTGCGGCGAGCACCACGCTGTTCGGGATCATGATGCTGTTCTCGCCGCTGGCCAGAGTTGTATATAGAAGCCCGAGCGAGCTCACGATCCCTTCGGCCTGTCCACCTACGGCGCCGGCCTGGAACCGGACCCGCTCGCCGACCCGGAACGGCCGGGCGCTCAATAGAACGGTCCCGGCGATCACGTTACCGAGCGTCTGTTGCGCGGCAAGTCCGAAGACCACGGCAGTAAATGCGCTTCCCGCGAGCAGCGTCTGAGGATGCGCACCCGCGATGTGCAGTGCGACCAGGACGGCGATGGCGGTAGTGGCCAGCCGGATCAGGAAGCCCACGGTCCCTGCGGTAGCCGGGTCCATGCGCCTGAAGAAGGTCGGGGCGGCAGCGCGTCCGATGTCCCGCGCAGCGGCCCAACCACCGGCAAGAATCACTACGACCGTTGCCCAGCGCCACAGCTCTCGCAGCAACACATGCTGGGTGATAAGTTGACCGTACTTGTTCTTGACCACCTGACCATTCACCTGCACGAACGCGTGTAGAAGGTGGTTTCGATAGTGGAACAAGACGAGCACACCAATCAGCAGCGGCGCTAGCACCACAGCCTGCCGCCGGGCCCGGCTAATCTCGCGCTCGCTCGCGGTCACCGCGAGTCCGGCGTCCTCCCAGGCCTGACTGCGCGTCTCGAACATGCGCTCGAGATGCAGGTCGGCTTGTTTTTTCAGACGATTTCGCGGCATTTCGGGCCTCTACCTACCACCACCCCGGTGCGCGGGTTTCACCATTGTGCTACCCGCGCGAGCGCTTCAGAACAGGCTCGGCTGTACAGGCTTCGCTTTGGGCGGCGGCTCGGACTCAGGCGGCTGCGTCCTTCCACGCATCCGTTCAGCGGGCGGAAGCTCGGGGCCTTTGACCAAGCGCGCGAGCCTCCTGCGCTCTTCTGTGGGCGCGTATGCGCCCCTACGATAGAGCTCCTCGTACATCGGAATCAGATCCGGCCGGTGCTCGCGCAGCCAGTCGAAGAACAGCCCGCGGACCTCGCCACGGAGATGCAACGCGATTCCCGTCACGTATGCCGCCCCCGCCTGGCTCGCGAGCTCGAGGATCCGCGCGACCTGTTCGGGCGCGTCATTGATTCCCGGCATCAGCGGCGCCACCAGGATCCCAGTCCGGATCCCTGCCCGCGTCAGCTCCGCGACGGCCTCCATCCGAGCACGAGGGTTGGGCGTGTGCGGTTCGGTCGCCCGCCACGCCTTCTCGTCGAGCGTCGGGATGGAGAGCGCCGCCCCGAACTCGGTCCGCGACGCGATCTCCTTCATCAGCTCGAGGTCGCGCAACAGCAGCGGAGATTTGGTAAGCACCGAGCACGGGTTGGCCGCGTCGCGCATCGCCTCCCAGATGCCCGGCATCAGCTTGTAGCGGCCCTCGACCCACTGGTAGGGATCGGTATTCGTGCCCAGGGCGACGTGTTCGCCCTTCCATGACGGGCGGGCCAGCTCGGCGCGCAGGAGCTCCGGCGCGTTGACCTTGACGACGATTTCGCGCTCGAAGTCGCGGCCGGCGCCGAAGTCGAGATAGGTATGCGTCGGACGAGCGAAGCAGTTGTGGCTGACCACACCGTTGGCGATGAAGTCGCCAGTGCCCGTCGTGATGTCGTACAGCGGCAAAGCTCGACCGAGGGGCTCGACCGCGGCGACCCTCAGGTTCGCAAAGGTCTTGACCATCTGGCCCTCGATCGATCGCTTTCGCGTGATCGCCGGATCGGTCAGATGGAAGAACCGCAGGTGCTCCGAGAGCCCTCCCCGAATGCGGAGGTACTCGAGACCATTCTCGTTGCGGGTTCTGTCTCGCGCGACTTGAAATCCAAGCCGCGTTGCGCATGCTTCGACCCAAGCAAGGATCGTCGGATCGGTGTGGGAAATGTCCAGCGCGAGATCCGAGCGAGACCCCTCAGCGTCGAAGATGCCCGCGAGGAAGCCGCGGCACCAGTCGAGGCTGGGTAGCACCGGCCAAGCGATCAGTTCCGACACTCGCCCCACAAGGGACCTGGAGCTCGTATGGATCGAGACCACCTCCCGACGGGCGCCCGCGGCGACCTGGAATACACGCTCGCGCGTCGCGACATCATCATCGGCCTCGAGGAAGTCCCGCGCTCGCCGCAGCGCCTCGACATCCGTGAGCGCGAGCCTGATGCGGTGATCGTCCCCACTCGCGCGCCCCGGTCGTTCGTAGCAAGTCGAGCCGATGTGGCCGTCGCCACGGACCAACCCGCACAAGTACCCCAGACGGTAATCGTGCGCCTGGACGGGCTGGGTTGCAAACGCACCGGTGCCGACAAGGCTGCTCTGAAGCGTCAGATGCGGTCGATCCGGCTCTGACCGGTCGCTATTGAGCACATGCTTCCAACCGCGATCGCTCAAGAAACGATGGTCTCCGCTGGTGATCAACTCCGTGCCGTCCTCGAGCACCACCCGGTAAGCCGGCTTGAGCGTGATCCACTTGTCGAGGACCGTAGTCCGGGCGTATCGTCGATAGCGGCCGTGCCTCGCGGTCCCATAGATGAGATCACCGACTTCGAGCGACTCGAGTGGCTGGTGCCGTCCGTCACCCATAAGGATGGGTGTGCCGCCCCAGGCGCAGTATCGGCACGCGTGACTGCAGCCGCGGTACGGATTGATCGTCCATCGGAACGGCATCCGCGACGCCTTCGGCACTTGGTTCAGGATCGACTTGGCGCGAACTTCGTAGAACCTCGTCTGGATCCCGCCGGGTGCCTCGAAATGACGGACGACCGCATCGTCGCGATAGCCCGGCAGCTGGGCCATTTCCTCGGCCTCGGCGCTTAGACTGTCCCACCGCATAGAACGTATGTTCGCATATGCCGGGGACGGATCGACACCACCGTCGCGGCTGCGCTGGGACCCTTAACGCGCGTCAGGCCTGGGGCTGATCGTGCTCCAAGAACTGGTCGAGCGCCCGCAGGGCGTCTGTAGGCGCGCGTCTCCCGACCCCGATCCTGAACCGATCGTCCGGCACCTCGGCGAGCTGGGACTGGTAGATGTCCGCACCGAGCAGGACCACTCCGGCTCGCTCGACCAGCCGCCGGCAGAAGCTGCTGGTCGGCTCACCGGTGAGGAGCCGCGGGAAGCACACGCACCCGCCCTGCGGGGGCTCCCAGGCGAAATGCTCTGGCC
>CATPAX010000240.1 GCA_955652215.1 uncultured Solirubrobacteraceae bacterium
AGGCGCTGTCCCATCCCCAGCGAGAACTTGCCGGCGCGCTTGCTGGCGACACTTTCGAGACCGACCATCTCGATCAGCTCCCGAACCCGGGCTCTACCGACGCCGTGGGTCTGGGCCAGGCAGAGAAGATGGTTATAGGCCGAGCGGCCGGGGTGGACCGAACGCGCTTCGAGCAGCGCGCCGACCTCGGCGAGCGGGGCCGCATGCTCGCGGTATGCCTTGCCGTTGACCAGCGCGCCCTGAGTTGGGTGCATCCAGCCCCAGGATCAATCGCATCGTGGTCGACTTGCCGGCTCCGTTCGGTCCCAGGAACCCCGTGACGATGCCCGGCTTCACCGTGAAGCTGAGATTTCGCACCGCAACGGTCGGGCCGTAGCGCTTGATGATGTCCGTGACTTCGATCACGCCATCAGCTCGCTGTCGGACGCCCGCACGAGCGCCATCTAAGCAGCGGTTCCTGAAGCTCGCCTGACAGCGACCAGCTCCTAACCTAACCGCAACCATGAGCCTCACTAGGCTGCATGCGGGCATGACTACGGAGACCGCTGTCAGCGAGCGCCTCGGCGCGACGACGCGGCGACGCGCGTTCGAGTTCACCTGGGCCGGCTCCAGACCGCCTGCCCGGCAGGCGTTATCCGCGCGGCTGGGGTGGATCGGTTTGGGCGGACTGATCTTGGGAGCATCGGCGATCGCCGTGGGCGCCGCAGGCACCCGCGTGCTGCTGCCGACGTCGCTTCGCCCGATACCCAGCTGGCTCGCTGGCGCGTTCGGAAGCAACGGCATCGCGCTGGGGCTCGGTGGTTTCATCGCGGTGCTGACGCTGATGTTCATCTCCTACGGCCTCGCGATTCGCGTCGCCGGCCAACTGTCGGCGCGGGCGGTGGTGATTGGCATCGTCGGCCTGCACGCGCTGGTGCTGCTCGCCCCGCCGCTCCTCTCGACCGACATCTTCAGCTACGTCGCCTATGGCCGCATCGGCGCGTTGCACGGATCCAATCCATACCTGTACGGCCCGAACGCGATAGCTCTCGATCCCGTGTACCGGCTGATTGACACGCGATGGCTGACGACGCCCCCCGCGTACGGACCGTTGTTCACGGCCGTCAGCTATCTCCTCGCCCCGCTCGGTATCGCTTCTCAGGTGGTCGCGTACAAAGCGATCGCCGCGGTTTCGAGCCTCACGATCGTGGCGCTGGTGTGGCACGGGGCTCAGCTGCGTGATCTCGACCCGGTGAAGGCAATCGCCGTCGTTGGACTGAACCCGCTGATCCTCGTGTTTGGGGTCGGGGGCGGTCACAACGATCTGTTGATGATCGCCATCCTCGTGGCCGGCGTGTGTTTGCTTCTCCGCCAAAAGGAACGGGCCAGCGGAGCCTTGATCGTGACCGCGGCGGCGGTGAAGCTCACGGCTGGGCTGCTGGCGCCGTTTGCGATTGCCCATAACGCGAGCACGCGGGGAGGCACTCGCAACCGCCACGGCGCCCTGATCGGCGCCTGCCTGGGCGCGGTACTGGCGGGTGCCTTCAGCTTCCTACTCTTCGGCACCGGACCGTTCTTCCTACTGAGCACGCTGCCGCACATCCAGAGCACCGGTGGCCTCAACAGCATCCCGGGAGTGATCCTGGCTGGGCTCGGGCTCTCAGACCTGGAAAGGAGCGTCGGCGTCCTGCTCGACGCAGGATTCGTGATCTGGGTGGTATTCCTGCTCTGGCGTGTCTGGACGGGGAAGCTCGACTGGATCACCGGCGCCGGCTGGGCGATGGTGGCCCTCCTGGTCACGGCCGGCATGCTGCTCCCTTGGTACGTCGGCTGGCTCGTCCCGCTCGCGGCTTTGAGTAGCGATCGCCGGTTGCTGGCCACCTCTGTCGCGATGACCGCGATCGGCCTAACGACGCTGTAGCGATGCAACCGCCGCGACGCTGGACCGGCTCCAGCCCGCGTGATCCCGGATCCGGGCCGTGGGCCGGCTGATCCACAGACGCAGTACGGGACCAGGTCGCTCGGAGGCCACGCCCGACGTGTTCGCGTTGCGAGCCGCTCGCGCGTACGCCGCGATGCAGGACGAATTCCACCGCACCAGCGGTCTATATCGCCGCGACGGCAGGCTGCGTACGCCTCGAAGCGCCGCGCACCTCTGGCCGTTCTCTCAAGCGCTCGTGGCGACGTTGACCCTTGCCGGCATCGACCGCGATCTCATTGCCTTCGATGCCGATGCCGCGATTGCCGACAGGCTGGCGGCGCTGGAGCGCTACTACGACGCCACCGGCGGTCAGCCGGCGTATTCATCAGATGTGCTCGGAATGCATCGCGGGGGCGATCGCTACTACGACGACAACGCCTGGATCGGTCTCGCGCTGATCCAGCTCGAGCGGATGCGCCCCGGGTCCGGGTGCCTCCAGCGAGCGCAGGAGCTCTACTGGTTCGCGACCGGTGGATGGGATAGCAGCGACAGCGACCCGAGCCCGGGAGGAGTGTTCTGGGTCGAGCAGGGGCACGGCTTAGGTGCCCGCAACCACGACCGCAATACCGTCTCAACGGCACCGAACGCCGAGCTCGGATTCCACCTCGCCGAGCTGATGGGCGCCCCGGCCGCCGGAGGGAGCGTCGGCCCCGAGCAGATGTACGAGTGGGTGCTGGCGACGCTCGACGCGAGCCGCGGAGGCCAGGATCCAGGGACCGGGCTCTTCTGGGACAAGCTGCGCGGGGACGGCACGCTCGACAAGGCCGCGTGGAGCTACAACCAGGGCAGCATGATCGGCGCCACGGTGCTGCTCGGCCGCCATGGAGGGCCGGAGCGCGATGGCTTGCTGGCTCGCGCCGAGAAGATCGCGCGCAAGGCGCTCCGACATTTCGCCGGCGGCTGGGAGCGCCAGCCGCCCGCGTTCAACGCGATCTTCTTTCGCAATCTCCTGCTCCTCCACGAAGCCACCGACGACGCCGAGCTGCCCGCGGAGATCATCGAGGCGATCCGGGCCTACGTCGACTACGCGTGGTACGAACGACGCGACCACCACGATCGCTTCCATCTCGCAGACGGAGGGGTGACGCTGCTCAACCAGAGCGCGATCGTGCAGTTGCTGGCGCTGCTAGCGTGGAACCCGGGCGGATATCGGAACCTCGCGTGAGAGCTGCTGCGCCCGTGGTCCGGCCGCCCGGATCCCCAACGCCCACAGCACGAAGCCGGAGGAGTTGATGTCAGAGAAGACATGGCGTGGAGAGCCCTTCTGGGGCCTGGGCTACGAGTGGGATCCCGAGTGGGTCCTCACGCACCGCCAGCGCGAGCTGCGCGACCTACTGATCGAGCTCTGCCAGACGGAGATGCGGGCGAATGCCAAGGTCTCCGATGACGAGCTCGAGTTCCCCCGGCGCAACCTCGAGCTGCTCGGCGAGCACGGCTTCCTGGCGCTGACTGTCCCCACCGAGTACGGCGGCCTCGGCGAGGATCACGTCGCGTACGCCATGACCTGCGAGACGATCGCCCGCTACGGCTGCGCCTCGACGGCGATCTGCTACGTCATGCACATCGGCGCCGTCAACACGATCATGCTGCGGCCCACCCCGGAGCTGATCGATCGCTACATCAAGCCGCTGAACAGCGGCAAGATCGGGACGCTCTCCTACTCTGACCCCGAGACCGGATCGCACTTCTGGTATCCGATCTCATCTGGCGCCGAGCGTGCCAACGGCGGCTACAAGGTTCGCAAGAAGGCCTCCTGGACCACCTCAGGCGGGTTCGCCGACTTCTACGTCGTCCAG
>CATPAX010000241.1 GCA_955652215.1 uncultured Solirubrobacteraceae bacterium
ACGGGCACGATCTCCTCGGCGAGCCTGCCTTCGTCCGTGGCCTTGATCACCAGCTGATGCGAGCGCAGTGCCCAGCGGTCCATGTCCGGTCGCGTCACCTCGAGCTCGGACGCAACCTCGCTGGCCTCCTGCGCCATGTGCTTGCCGGAGAACGGGTTCGTCAGTCCGTCGTGGATCATCGCGTCGATTGCCTTGCCATCTCCCATCCGGAAGCCAAAGCGTGCCTCCTTGAGCATGTAGGGCGCTTTCGACATCGATTCCATTCCGCCACCGACGCCCACCTCCAGGTCCCCGGCCCGGATTGCGGCGTCGAGGATGCCCGCCGCCCGGATGCCAGAAGCGCACACCTTGTTGATCGTCTCCGAGGAGATCTCTTTCGGGATACCAGCCTTGACCTGCGCCTGGCGGGAGGGGATCTGCCCCTGCCCGGCCTGGAGCACCTGACCCATCACGACATGCTGAACGTCGCCCGGGGACACTTCGGCGCGCTCCAACGCTGCGCTGATCGCGGTCGCTCCCAGCTCGGTGGCGTCGACTGCACCCAGCGCCCCTCCGAGCTTTCCGATCGGTGTGCGCGCGGCAGACAGGATCACGGTCTTCGGCATGGCGGGGGGCCTCCGGGGGCTGGTGGCAGACAACCCCAATCCTAGTGCCAAGGCTCGCGCAACCCGGCGCGCGGATTACCGGCCGATGGCTTGCGGGAAGTTGAACTTGTGGTGCGGATCGACGCGCTTCTGGACCGAGACGAGCTTCGCGTAGTTCGACCCGTAGTACGCCTGGCGCCAGTTGCTGAGCCCGGCGTCGATGTAGTTCTGATACGCCTGGCCGGAGACGTACGGACGCAGGCTCTGCCAGGTCTGCTGAAGCCAGGCGGCCCCGCCGTTATAGCTCAGGTACTGGATCGCGCAGAGCGCATCGCGGTGGACGAATGCGGTGGCGTTCGGCGCCACGTTGTTGATCGCGCCGCCGTAGGAGTCGAACAAGATCGCTGCGGACCCCGGCACCCCCTGGCTCTGGTGACGGTCGATCGCGCTCACAAAAGCATGGGCCCCGCTGCTCGACAGGGGATGCTTGATGTAGTCGGACTTCGCCCAGAACTTCTCCCGCGGGAACGTCCCGCCCGGGTAGGTGCCGACGGTGTGGCACGCAGCGAACGACAGGTTGGAGCAACCGGCCCATGCCTTCTGGAGCGACAGATAGCCGCTGTTGCCGCTGCCGATGCTGGCGCCGGGTACCGACGCGAGCGGGGACAGGAGTCCTCCGAGGTCTGAGGCCGGCCCGAGATACTGGCCGTTCGCACTCACCGTCTGCCCGCTGTTGAGGTGGAATATCGAGGTGATCTGATCGTGCGTGTGCGGTGCCCACTGCAACCACGTCTGAAGTGCCTGCGCCGCGGAGGACCAAGGCCAGGTGACGTTGAAGTACGCCGCCGAGGAGGGCAACGGGTGAACCCGGTAGTGAAGCTGGGTCACCACGCCGAAGTTACCGCCGCCACCACCGCGTAGCGCCCACAGAAAGGATCGATCGGTGCTCTTGTCGACGTGCCTGCTCCGCCCGTCGGCGGTCACGATGTCGACGGCAATCAGGTTGTCGGCGGTCAGTCCGAACGCCCGGCCCGCCAGGCCCATCCCGCCGCCCAAGGTGACCCCGGTGATCCCGACCGAGGGGCAGGAGCCCGCCGGGAGCGTCGCTCCTTGGGCGGCAAGGGCGGAGTAGACGTCGATCAGTTGCGCCCCGGCGCCAATCGAGGCCGTGCCCTGACCTCGGTTGACGTGAACCCAATTCAGCTTGCGGAGGTCGAGCACGACGCCCCCGGACATCGTCGAGTAACCCGCGTAGCTGTGTCCGCCGGAGCGCGCACGCAGCGGTACGTTGTGGGCGACAGCCCAGCGCACGGCACCGCGAACGTCGGCCGCGTTGATCGGCCGGGCGACGTAGTCGGGAAAAACGCCGTCGAAACGCTCGTTATAGACATGAGCGACGCCGGAGAACCCCGGGGCACCACGGGTGAACACGTGGCCCCGCATCGCCTGCTGAAGCTTCTTCGGTACCGGGGAGGTCTTCCGCCTCTTGACGGGCGAGCCCGAGGCGATCGCAGCCGGCCCGCACCCGGTCAGGAACGCCGCACCGGCGGTACCGGCGCCGGTCAGGAAGCCCCGACGATCGATTCGCTCACTCATCAAACCCATGTTTCTCTGATCACGGCAAACATCCTGTCGACCGCCCCACCGAAAGAGCTTATCTGTCTCCCCTAGGGGAGTCCACCCGAGATGTCGTCTCGCGATAGGGTCGCCATCGTGGAGGTGCAGGCGACCACGAGCGATCCGCTCCAGACGGGCGCCGACACGATCGCAATCGGCGTGTTCGAGGGTGAAGAGCCGAGCTTGGAGGTGGCGCAGGCGCTGGTCCGCTCCGGCGAGGCGCGCCCCGCTCTCGGCCACGTGGCAGTCGGACACACCGACGGTCACCGTGTGATCGCCGTCGGGCTCGGCGCACGTGAAAGGCTCGATCCCGAAGCAGCGCGCGTGGCGGCCGCCAGGGTGCACGCGCGAGCGGTCGAGATCGGTGCTTCAGTGCTGTGCTTCCGCGCGCCGCGCGGAGCAGACGACCTGGTCGTCGAAGCGATCGTGCAGGGCACGCTGCTTCATGCCTACCGGTTCGAGCGCTACAAGCAACCGAACAGCGACGATCGGCTGACCCGGCTGGTGATCGCCGCGGAGGAGGACTTCTCGGGGGCAGTGGGCGACGCGGCGACCGTCACCGCCGCCCAGAACCGCGCGCGCGATCTCGGCAACACCCCCGGAAACGACCTTCCTCCGACAGCACTGGCCGCCTATGCCCAGGAGCTCGGGGAGCGGCACGGTATCGGCGTCACGGTGCTCGACGAGCAGACGATCAGAGAGACCGGGATGGGCGCGTTTTACGCGGTTGCACAGGGATCTGAGCAGGAAGCGCGGCTGATTGCGCTCGAGTACGACGGCGCCGCCGGTCCGCGGCTGGGGCTGATCGGCAAGGCGGTCACGTTCGACTCCGGCGGCCTGTCGCTGAAGCCGCCGGCGAAGATGCACGAGATGAAGTTCGACATGTGCGGGGGCGCCGCGGTAATCGAGGCGATCGCCGCACTGGCGGAGCTGCGGGCCCCGGTCCGTGTGCTCGGGATCGTCGGTGCCACTGAGAACCTGCCGAGCGGCTCCGCGGTCAAGCCCGGCGACATCGTCAGGGCGCTGGATGGGACGACGATCGAGATCAACAACACCGACGCCGAAGGACGCCTCGTGCTCGCCGACTGCCTCTGTTACGCGCGCCGGGAAGGTTGCGATCGACTGGTTGACATCGCCACGCTGACCGGCGGGATCGTGGTCGCGCTCGGCTCGACGTACGCCGGCATGATGGCCAACGACGACGGTTTGGCGTCATCGGTGCTCGAGTCCGCGCGGCGCAGCGGGGAGCTGATCTGGCGGATGCCACTGCATCGCGAATACGCCGAGATGGTCAAGGGGCGCTACGCCGAGCTGACCAACCTAACCGATCGCCGTGAGGCGTCGCCGATAACCGGCGCCGAGCTGCTTCACCACTTCGCCGGCGATGTGCCGTGGGCCCATCTCGACATCGCGGGGACCGCATACGACGTTTCGCTCCCGTATACCGATAAGGGTGCCACCGGGTTTGGGGTGCGGCTGCTCGTCGACCTCGCGCGATCGCTGGGTTCGGAAGGCGGTTCCGCGGAACCGCCCGCGCGGGGAATGTGAGAATCAGCGTCATGGCTCTCGACCTCTCAGACGACCACAGGCTGCTCCGCTCCACTGTCCGCGAGTTCGCCGAGCAGGAGATCGCGCCGGTCGCCGAGGAGCTCGACCGCACCAAGTCGTTTCCATACGCGATCGTCCGGCGGCTCGGGGAGCTCGATCTCATGGGCATCCCGTTTCCCGAGGAGCTCGGGGGCGCCGGAGGGGATTCGCTCGCTTACGCACTCGCCGTCGAGGAGCTCGCTCGCGTCGACTCCTCGGTGGCGATCACGATGTGCGCCCACACCTCGCTGGGCACACAGCCGATCTACCTGTTCGGCTCAGATCACCAGAAGCAGGAGTGGATGCCGCGGCTGTGCAGCGGTGAGCGCCTGGCGGCGTTCGGCCTCACCGAGCCGGAGGCCGGATCCGACGCCGGCAACACCCAGACGAGAGCGACGCTAGACGACGGCGAATGGGTGATCAACGGCAGCAAGCAGTTCATCACAAACGCTGGCACCGCGATCTCCGCGATCGTCACGATCACCGCCGTCACGGGACAGCCGGATGACGCGGGCGCCGCCCGGAAAAGCGAGGCCGGACGCCGAGAGCCGGACGACTCGGGCGCCGCCAAAACAAGCGAGGCCGGACGCCGAGCTGGCGGCAAGCCCGAGGGCAAGCCCGCGCGCGAGATCTCCAACATCCTCGTCCCGAACGGGACGCCGGGCTACGAGCTCGGGGAGCCGTACCGGAAGATGGGTTGGAATGCCTCTGACACCCGCCCGCTGTCGTTCGGGGATTGCCGTGTTTCTGAAGAGAACCTGATCGGACAGCGCGGGGCCGGGCTGCGCCAGTTCCTGGTGGTACTCGACATTGGACGGATCGGCGTGGCCGCGATGGGCGTCGGACTCGCGCAGGGGGCGTTTGACCAGGCGCTCGCCTACGCCAAGGAGCGCAAGGCGTTCGGGCGGCCGATCGCACAGTTCCAGGTGATCCAGGCCAAGCTTGCCGACCTGTCAGCAGAGATCGAGGCCACCAGGCTGCTCGTCTACGAGGCTGCGAGGATGAAGGACACCGGGCGGAACTTCACCTTGACCGCCGCCCAGGCCAAACTCAAGAGTGGCCGCCTGGCGGTGCAGGCAGCCGACGCCGCGGTCCAGATCCACGGGGGCTACGGCTACATCGAGGAGTACCCGGTGTGCCGCTTCTATCGCGACGCGAAGATCCTCACGATCGGCGAGGGCACCGACGAGATCCAGCAGATGGTTATCGCGCGGGCGCTCGGCGCTTAGTGCTTCCCACGCCGTTCGGGCGGCGGTCCGTAGGACACCTGAATCGCGATCGCGTGCCCGCCGCGCGCCCGAGCCGTCCCTTCCGCTCGCGATCTGGGGTCGTGTGAGAATCCACTTGTGCCATTAGTGCTCGCTGAAAGCGTCCCGAGAGGACGGAGGCCGCGTTCGTGTCCCCGCGCCGCGCCGGTCGCACTCGCGATTGCGGCGCTCGCCCTGCTCTCAGCGTCCGCTGCGCAAGCACAGCCGCCGGTGAACGCAAGACTCCAGGGCTCCTTCCAGATGACCGGCCGGATCACCGTCGCCCTTCACCTACGGGGCGAGCAGGTCGGCCAACACGTCAGCCGGACTTGGACGTTCACGCCCGGATGTCCGAGTGGCCTGTGCCGCTCGGTCACCCTGGTGCGAAGCCGCGCCACTGGCACCGACACCCTAACGCTGAGGGAGAGCCCGTCGGGCGCGTACACGGGATCTGGCGTGTTCTACCTGCCGCTTCGCTGTGCCGGGCAACTCTATCCCCACGGCGAGCGTGTTCCCTTCAGGATCGCCGTGACCGTAACAGCGACGGCCGTCGTCAACGGGGCGGTCCTCGCCACTGCAGTCAGCGCCAAATATCGCAACCGCTCTCGCCGCAACCTGACCCCGTGCGTCGCGGTGCTCGGCCACGATGCCGCAAACTACTCCGGAACCCTGCAGCCGCCTGCCCCCTAGGTGCGAGGAGCGATCCGCAGCGACCTGAGCACTCGGTCGAGCACCAGCAGCTGACGGCGACGCCCTGTCCGGGGTCCGGCCAGGACTACGTACAGGCAGAACGGCCTTCTCGACTCCGTGAAGAAGTGCTGCATCCCTAGCTGGCCTGGCCGGGGATGGGCAAGGCCGGCGCCTGAGAAGCTCGTGGGATCGAGCGGGAGCCGAATTCCGCGCGAAGCGAACAGGCCGCGTCCAGGCTCGAGACCCCCGCCCGCCTCGTACTCGGTCAGCGCAATGAACGTTGCCACTGCCGGCATCTGGGCGGTGCTGCCATCGCCGAACTCCCCGTCCTTCAGTTTCAGCTGAAAGTCGCCCGCGTGAAGCGTCGCAACCCCTTCTGAGCGGGAGAACACGCGTCCGCTCCACCCTGGCGCCAGCCCGATGCGAATGCCGTGGGCCGCGAGCATCACGCCAGCGAGCCGACGAGCGCGACGCCGAGAGCGCCGATGAGCACTGCAATTCCGGCGATACGGACCGGAGCGTGCCACCGGGCCAGCGCACGATGCAGCCTGATTAGGGCGCCGGGGCTGCGCACGCCTGCGGCCGCCATCGGCGTCAATCCGCGCACAGCGCCGAAGGTGCCAACGATCGCGGCCCCTGCGATCGTCCTCGCGCTCAGCAACGCCGCCGCAAGCGCCACATATGTGGCGGCGCTCGAGACGATCGTCGTCACGCCTAGGCCGAGCTGCGAACCGTAACCAGCGCCGTAGACCCACCCGCGGAGCTGGTCCAGCCAGCGCTCGTTGACCTGCCGGCGAGGCCCGGGGATGGGTCGGGCTCGCAGCTCGAGCGCCAGCGCGGCCACGAGGACCACCGCGATGATCGCGAGCCTGGCGTCTTCCCCCACTCGGTCGCCGATCGCTACGGCCCCCGCGGCACCCAGGAGGGCCCCGAGCGCCACACCGCCGACGAGCGCGCCGACCGCGAAAAAGGTGACCGTTACGCCCCACATCGAACCGCGGCCCCGCTCACCGAGCGGGGTGATGCTCGCAAGCATCGACTCCCCTCAGGGCGACCACGCCGCGCGCACTGCGGCCACGAGGCCCGTGACGATCCCGACCGCGAGAATCACCGTGTCGCGCTGCCGTTTCCTGGATAGAGGCTGGGATGACCGGGGCCGATCCCGCCGGCCGCCAGTGTTGCGTCCACCTCCATCCCTCGCTGCATCCCGGCCGACTCACGCTGCTCGTCGAGCGCGTCGCTCATCAGTGACGACAGCGCCTGCCAGCTGGTGGCCACCCCCTCTCCGCGAATCCCCCCATCGACGAGCACGAAATACGGAGCGCCCGGAACGCGGTAGTCCTCCCATGCCGGTGTCGACATCACCACTGGGATTCCATCCGGCGCTAGCGAGCGCAGGCGGCTTGGACGCTCGCGCTCAGCGCCGTGGGCGACGATCACGATCTGGACCTCGGTGGGCAGCCTCGGCTCGGCGAGCGTCTGCCAGAACGACTGGCAGCTGCTGCACCCGCTCGTTAGGAAAGCGAGCAGCGTCGGCTTAGCTCCGGGGCTCGAGAAGTCAAGCGTGAGCGCGTCGCCGGCCGACGTCGTGCCGGACAGCGGGGCTGCCTCGAGCTCGCCCACGGCGCGGGCCCGGGCCACAGGAGGACTCACGCCTTGATCCTCAGTTGCCGGCCCCAGACGCCGGAGGATCTCCGCATGGCTCCGCAAGAGCCCAGCAACCAGCACCACAAGCAGGACGAGCAGCACAGTCTCAGCCGACACCAGCGCGACCATCAGGCCCCTCCCTCGTGAGGGGGCTTTCCCGCAAGTCCCTTCAGGCACGGCGCCTCGTGACCACAGGTGTTGTCGTCGACCTTCTCGGTGGCGTTGCAGCTCCACCCCGGAGTGCTTGCGGGGTTCTGGCAGATGACCAGACGGCAAACCACCTCGGTGGTGCCGGCGATCTGCGTGTTGCACTGTCCGTAACGAAAGTGGTTGCAGTCGACTCGCCGCCGGCCGCAGTCGCCACGGGCGCATTGGCAGCCGCCCGGGAACACGTGACCCGGAACC
>CATPAX010000242.1 GCA_955652215.1 uncultured Solirubrobacteraceae bacterium
AATCTGTGGTCGCTGCCGTCGCGCGCAAATGTTTCTCTCTCGCTCCTGGAGGTCTCATTCTACAAACGCGCCCTCGCGGAGCTGGAGGGGATGGTCAGCGCCTGGCGGGCGCTGGAGCGTGAGCGCCGTGACCAGCTCGAGATCACCGCACTCCCCGCCGGCGAGACCCTCCGCCTGAACTTCCGCTGGGCTGATCGCAGTCCACTCGAGGGGTAGCGGGGCGCCGAGCGCGGGGAACAGGTGTCAAGGGGCACTAGAGCGCCGGCTACACGAAGAACACCGACGGGCTGCGCTCACGTCCGGTCTTGATCGAGCCGAATCGCGAGCCGGCTCCTAGCCTTCAGTGACAACCTCCAGCGGCCGCTCGTAGACCCGCCATCGCTTAATGACCCGACCGCCCATTGCCTCGAGGCCCCGATTCATCGCATGGTTGGTCTCGAGGATCCAGCTCGCCTCGCCCTTCTTGGCACGGCTGCGCTCGGCCGCGTCGAAGTGGGCGAGGTACAGCGCCGCGGCGACGCCCGTGTGCTGATACTCGGGCAGCACACCGAGGAAGCCGACCCGCAGCCGGTCGATGATCCGCTTCCGGTTCAGGTAGTACCACCAGCCGAGCGGGAGCACCCGGCCGCGCATCTTCTTGTAGACCTGATGGATGTCCGGGATGGTGATCGCCATCGCCACCGTGCCGTGGACGTTCTCGGCGATCATGAACCAGTCGCGGTCGTAGACAAGCTGTAGCAGCGTCGCCAGCTCGTCGAGATCCTCCTTGCTGTAGGGGACGAACCCCCAGTTGCGTGACCAGGCCGCGTTGTAGACCTTGGCGAACTCGTCGAGCTCGCGCCGCAGGTGCAAGCGCGACATCGACCGGATCCGGATGCCGTGCTTGGTGCGGGCGCTCTCGGCGACCTTCGGCAGTACAGGGTGCATGCGCTCCCGGTCGTTGATGCTGAGATCCCAGCTCAGAAGGTCCATCGCCTTGGTCAGTCCCGCTTCCTCGCAGCGCTGCTGGTAGTACGGGGGATGCCAGGGCTGGAGGATCAGGGGCTCGTGCTCGAATCCCTCGATCAGGACACCGCTCTCGTTGTTCATCGCGAAGTCCATCGGCCCGACCATCCGCTCGCAGTTCTTCGCCCTCAGCCATGCAGCGGCGGCGTCGAGCAGCGCCGCAAGCACCTCCGGATCGTCCTCGAACTCCAGGAACCCGAACATTCCCCAGCGGTTGGAGTGAAACTCGTTGAATGCGTGGTCGACCTGGGCGGTGATCCTTCCGACCACGCGGCCGTCGCGGCTGGCCAGGAAGTACTCGGCCTCGCCATGCTTGAAGTAAGCATTCAGCTTGCGCGTGAGAAACGCGTAGCGCTCGAGCTTCAGCTGCGGAATCCAGGGCGTCCCTGCGTGCAGGCGATACGGAACCCCGACGAACCTCCGGAGGTCCGCAAAGCCGTGTACGGGTTTGACCTCGACCGGCACTGGCGCGGAACCGTAACCGATCAGGGTCTCCTCGGACGAGACCAGCCGGCCCTGTCAGTCCAGGCGAGCCCTCAAGGAATACATCAGCGGCAGGCTCGGCGTGCCCTCCGGCAGCCGGTAGATGCCGCCCTCGCCGCGTTCGAGCAACGGCCACCTTTCGAAGAGCGTGTAGTCGTGCTCGTGCAGGAACTCGATCCGCAGGCCTGCGCGCGCAATCGCCGACACCACGTCGCCCAGCGGGTGCTCCCACTCGACCGAGCGATTGTTGACGGTGGGGGCGTCGAGATCGGTGTAAGTCCCGGGCTCGTCGAAGCGCTGCGGGTCCCGATCGAAGTACGAATCGGCGAGCACAAGCTCTGGGTAACCGAACACCTTGGTGAACGGATGGAACTCGGCGAAGTAGAAGCGGCCGCCCGGGACGAGGAGCTGGGCCATCGTCCTGGCCCAGCCTTCTATGTCCGGCAGCCAGTTGATCGCGCCGAGGCCGGTGTAGAGGACATCGAAGCGACGGCCGTCCAGCGCTGCTGGCGCGTCATACACGTTCGCCTGCACAAATTCGGCGTTGAGCCCGGCCCGCTTCGCCACCTCCCGAGCAGCCTCGGTTGCCGGCTGCGAGAAGTCCAATCCGGTGACTCGGGCGCCCAGACGCGCCCACGACAGCGTGTCCAGGCCGAAATGGCACTGCGGATGGACGAGGGTCAGCCCCTCGACGTTCCCCATTTCGTGGAGCTCGAACGGACGGAGCGTACTCGCGCCCGCCAGGAACCCCTCGACGTCGTAGAACTCGCTGCCGACGTGGATCGGCACGCGCTCGTCCCACATCGCGCGGTTGAGCTCGATCCACTCCTCGGACATGCCCTTCAGTCTGGCCAACTCGTCGATCCGACGTCGGGACGCGACGCGGCTGTGAATTCGAAGCGCGGATGTGTGTGACTATCCTGAGCTATACGGATCCTGGACAGCCGTCGCCAGTAGCAACCGGGTCCTCCCCGGGAGGGCACGGCTAACAGGCCTTGATGAAGATGTCAGCAGCGAACCGCGGCATCAGCGTCGTGCGAAGGCTCCCCACTCGAGCCCCCGGTTGGGTGTGGTTCATTGGGCTGGCGTTCGCGTGGGGCTTGGTGATCGTGCTGTTCGCTTTCACCGCCCACGATCACTGCAGTACGAGCGACCCCGGCTGTGTGTTCCACTCCTACACGCTCGTACAGGTTGAGGGGCCCGGGATTCTCGGTTTCGTGGGGGCTCCCGTCGTGATCAGCATGGTGCTGGCGGTGCTCCT
>CATPAX010000243.1 GCA_955652215.1 uncultured Solirubrobacteraceae bacterium
ATCTGGAACCTGTCGCTGGCGGCGTTCCTCATATGGCTCGGGAACCACCGCCGGATCAAGCCCCCCGGGTTGTTCGCGCTCTACGTGGCGGGCTACTCGGGCTTCAGGATGTTCGAGGAGACGCTGCGGATCGACTACTCGAACCACGTCCTCGGCCTGCGGCTGAACTTCTTCGTCGCCCTCGTCCTGTGCCTCGGCGCGCTGGCGGCGTTCGTCGTGATCCAGCGGCGGCCGGAGGCTGGGGCGCCAGCGGCACCCGGGGCTCCGGGGGCGGCCGCCAGGCGGAGCGCGGCCAAGCCGCGGCCTCGCCGATCCACCTGAGATCGTTCCCCGGCTGCTCGACGCGCTCGACCCTGACCGTCGTCGCCGGCACTCGCGCGAGGTCGCTCTAACTGGTCAATATGACCAGCTCGAGCAGCCTCGCGAGCTGCCCAGCACCGGGGCCTACCGTAAAGCGCACCGGGGGCGCAGCGCCGAGACCTCGGCCCACGGTCGCGTATTTGCCACCTGAGCGGCGGTCAACCAGGCTCGCCTCGCGGTGGCAACTCCGTAGCGGATCACCTCGAAGCCGCCAACCCGGTGCGCATCGCAGTTGATGATGATCCGGACTCCTGCCGCCGCAGCCGCGCGGGCGTTGACCTCATTCAGGTCCCGGCGATCGGGGCTGGCATTGATCTCGAGCATCGTCCCCGTCCGGGCCGCCGCCTCGATCACCCGCTCGACGTCGAACTCGTAGGGCGGCCGGCGTTCGATCTTCCGCCCCGACAGGTGGCCTATCGCATCGACCAGCGGGTGCTCGATCGCGCGGAGGATCCGCGCGGTCATCTCGCGCCCCGGCATCCGGAACGACGAGTGAACCGAGGCGATCACCCAGTCGAGCTCGGACAGGATCTCGTCGGGATAGTCGAGGGTCCCGTCGGGCAGGATGTTCACCTCTGAGCCGGCGAGCAGCTCGATCCCCTCGATCGAGACCGAGCGGACCCGCTCGATATGGGCTAGCAGGCGCCCGGGCGAGAGATCGTCTCCGAAGCCGAAGCTCGCCGAGTGGTCGGTGATCGCCAGGTACTCATAGCCGGCGTCGCGGGCGGCCATTGCCATCTCCTCCACCGAAGCGGTGCCGTCGGATGCGGTGGTGTGAGAGTGGAGGTCGCCCCGCAGATCTCCGACCTCGATCAGCTCCGGCAGCGCCCCACGCGCCGCCGCCTCGAGCTCACCGCGGTTCTCGCGCAGCTCGGGCTCGATGTACTCGAGGCCCAGCAACCCATAGACCTCGGCCTCGGTCTGGCAGCGATGGGTCTGGCCGGTGGCATCGTCGAGTAATCCGTATTCGGACACGTGAAGGCCCTTACGGACCGCGGCGTCGCGAAGCGCCATGTTGTGTTCCTTGGATCCGGTGAAGTGCTGGAGCAGGTTGCCGAACTGGTCGGGCCCGACGATCTTCAGGTCGATCTGGATGCCGGTGTGCGTGCGCAGCCGGACGCCCGCCTCGCCTGGGTTCTGGGCGGACTCCACCAGGTCCAGCTGGGCGGCGGCGGCCGCAAGCGCCGCTGGGTCGCTTGCCGTCGCGATCACGTCGAGGTCCTTGACGCTGTCGGTCTTCCGGCGCGCCGATCCAGCCAGCTCGACGCGATCTGACGCCGGGTGCTCACGCAGCGCCGCGATCAGCAGCTCGCCGGCCGCCAGTGCCCTGTCGAGCACGACGCGAACCCGCGGCTCGCCGGCGCCCGGTGCACTGAGCGCCGCGAGGATCGCCTCCTCCGCCTTGGGGCCGAAGCCCTTCAGGGAGCGGATCCGCTGCTGCTCGGCGGCCGCTCTGAGCGCCTGCGGCGAGTCGATCCCCAGCTCCTCGAACAGCCTGCGCGCGCGCTTTGGACCGAGTCCGGGAAGGCGCGTCATCTCGATCAGCCCGGCGGGGAACTTGGCCCGCAGCTTGACCGCCGCCGGGATCGTTCCCTCGTCGGCGAGCGCGAGAACTTTCTCCTGGATTATCTGCCCGATGCCGGGAAGCTCGGTGGCGCGGCCCTGCCGGGCGAGCGCGGTGACCGATACGGGCGCATCGCGCACTGCCTTCGCGGCGTTTCGATAGGCAACGATCCGGTGGATCACGGCACCGTCGAGCTCGTACAGGTCCCCCAGTTCGTCGAGAGCACGGGCGATCTCGTTGTTGGTCGGATCGTTCACTCCGACAGCAAGGCTATTCTGCGCGTCCCATCGAGGGCCGGTTCGGTAGGCCGAATCCGCCGCTATACTTTCTGAAGTACCGATCTACTTCAAGGGAGCGCACATGGCAGGCGAAGTCACAGAGGTCACCGATAACAACTTCCAGGCCGAGGTCCTCGAGGCAGAGACCCCGGTCCTCGTCGACTTCTGGGCGCCCTGGTGCGGACCCTGCCGGATGGTTGGCCCCGTGGTAGAGGAGATCGCCAAGGACCATGCCGAGAACCTGAAGGTCGTCAAGCTCAACATCGACGAGAACCAGGGCACGGCAATCCAGTTCAACGTGATGTCGATCCCGACGCTGATCCTGTTCCGCAACGGACAGGCGGCGAAGACCGTAATCGGCGCCTACCCCAAGAAGAAGCTCGAGGCCGAGTTCGCGCCTGCGCTGGCCGAGTCACCGGCTTCATAGGACAGCGCCTGGGAGCGCAGAGTTTCGAGCCGGTGGCGACGCAGTCGCCGGCTGCCTAGGTGGCGAGCGCTACGCCGAGGCGTAGCGCGCGCCCGTCGAGCGGGAGCGGCTCGACCCCGTCCAGAAATTCGTAGGCGACGCTCACCGCAAGCGTCTCCCCGGCGATGTAACGCTGATGCTGACGGGCTGCATCAAGCAGCGCCGCATCGCCATCGAGCGTGAGCGCGATCCTGTCGCTGATCTCGAGCCCGGCGTCCCGGCGAGCCTTCTGGACGGCGTGGACGATTTCGCGCGCCCAGCCCTCGCCGAGCAGCTCGTCATCGAGCTCGAGCTCGAGCGCGACTGCGTGAGAGCCCTCGCGCTCGACCTGGTAGCCCTCGAGCGGCTTCATCGAGATGATCACGTCATCGGCTGAGAGCTCGTGATCGTCACCGCCGATCGTGATCGCGACCGTGTGCCCCTCGCGCAGGGAGGCCGCCGCCCGGGCTCCGTCAAGACCCGCGACCGCGGCGGCGACGACCGGCATTCGCTTGCCGAAACGGGGGCCGAGCGCGCGGTAGTTGGGCTTGAGCTGCACCTCGGCAAGCTCGTCGGCCTGCGAAACGAACCGCAGCTCGTGGACGTTCAGCTCCTCCCGCACCAACTCGCCAAGCTGCTCGATCGCGGCCCGCTCGCGGCCGGAGGCAACTACCACCGCGGCACGGAGCGGTTGGCGGACCTTCAGCTTCGATTGTGCGCGGGCTGACAGGCCGAGCCGCACGGTCTCGCGGGCTGTGGCCATCGCCTGCTCGAGCTCGTGGTCCCGCGTCCCGGGCTCGGGGAAGTCACAAAGGTGGACGCTGCCCTCGGCGCCGTCGAGGTTGTCGTAGACCTCATCCGCGATGAACGGGCAGAACGGAGCGAGCAGCTTCGCGATGGTCACCAGACACTCGCGCAGGGTCGCGAACGCCGACCGGTCGCCATCCCAGAATCGTGGCCGCGACCGCCGCACATACCAGTTCGAGAGCTCGTCGACGAGCTCCTGGATCGCCCGGCCGGCGAACGTGGCATCGAAATCATCGAGCCGCTCGCGGACCACTTCCACCGTTGCCTGAACTCGTGAGAGCGCCCACCGATCGAGGTCGGTCAGTTCGGTATCCGCCGGCGCTGCGGGCTCGATCGAGTTCGCCTCCGCATAGAGCACGTAGAAGAAGTAGGTGCTCCACAGCTGCAGCAGGAACTGCCTGACCCCCTCACCGATCGCTTCCATCGAGAACCGGTAGCCGTCCCATGGCTGCTTGGAAGTGAACAGGTACCACCGGTACGCGTCGGCTCCATAGCGGTCGATCACAGCCTGTGGCTCGATCGCGTTGCCCAGCGACTTCGACATCTTGCGCCCCTGCTCGTCGAGGATCAGCCCGAGGCAGACCACATTCCGGTAAGGGGCCTGATCGAACAGCAGCGTCGAGACACCGAGCAGCGAGTAGAACCAGCCCCGGGTCTGGTCGAGCGCCTCGCAGATGAAGTCGGCGGGGAACCGCTCGCGGAAATGCTCCTCGTGCTCGTGCGGCGCGTGATATTGGGCGAACGGCATCGACCCTGAGTCAAACCAGACGTCGATCACCTCGGGGACGCGGTGCATAGGCTCCTCGCACTCCGCGCAAACGAAGCTGACCTCGTCGACGAACGGCCGGTGCGGATCCTCCAGCGCAACGCCCGAGAGCTGCTCGAGCTCGGCGAGCGAGCCGATCGCGTGCTGGTGGCCCGCGGCGCAGCGCCACACCGGCAGTGGCGTCCCCCAGTAGCGCTCGCGTGAGAGCGCCCAGTCGACGTTGCCCTCCAGCCACTTGCCGAACCGCCCGTGCTTGACGTGCTCCGGGTACCAGTTGACTGTCTCGTTGGCCGCCAGCAGGCGGTCCTTGAGCTGGCTCGTGGCGATGTACCAGGACGGTTTGGCGTAGTAGAGCAGCGGCGTGTGGCAGCGCCAGCAGTGCGGATACGAGTGTTCGAACGTTTCGGCACGAAGCAGCCGTCCGCGAGCCCGCAGGTCCTCGATCAGGCCCTGGTCGGCGTCCTTGACCCACCTCCCCGCGTACTCGCCGATGCGTTCATCGAATGTGCCGTCGAGGCGGACGGGGTTGACCACGTTCAACCCGTACTGCTCGCCGAGCCGGAAGTCATCCTCGCCGAACGCGATCGCTGTATGGACCAGGCCGGTGCCCTCGTGGGCTGTCACGAAGTCAGCAGCCAGAACGGTGTGCCCCCGCTCCCCGTATGCGTCCTTGCCGATGAACCCGAAGGGCGGCTCGTATCGAACCCCCTCCAGCTCACTGCCCGCGAACGTCTCGAGCACGTCGGCACCCCCTGGGAGCACACGCTCGAGCAGCTCTTCGGCGATGATCAGGACTGTCCCGTCGTCGCTGTGGACCCGGGCGTAGATGAGCTCGGCGTCGACGGCCACCGCGGCGTTGGAAACGAGGGTCCAGGGCGTTGTCGTCCAGATCACCAGCTCGTCCCCGGCCTGCGCAGCCCCCTTTGGCTCGGTGACCGGCAGCCGCACGTACACGGATGGGTCGAGCACGTCGCGGTAGACGTCGGGTTGGCCGAGCTCGTGGCTGGAAAGCGCGGTTCCGCAACGAGGGCAGTAAGGGACGACCTTCAGCTTTTCGTAGAGCAGTCCGCGCTCGTGGATCGTCTTGAGCGCCCACCACACCGACTCGACGTACTCCGGGTCGAGCGTCTTATAGGCGTCAGCTAGGTCGATCCAGAACCCGATGCGCTCGGTCAGACGGTTCCAGTCCTCGACGTGACTGAGCACCGCCTCACGGCAGCGCGCATTGAACTCGGCGATCCCGTAGCGCTCGATGTCCTCCTTGGAGGTGAACCCCAGCTGGGCCTCGATCGCCAGCTCGACCGGCAGGCCGTGGCAGTCCCAGCCGCCCTTGCGCTCCACGTAGTACCCGCACATCGTCCTGTAGCGGGGGAAGATGTCCTTGAACACCCGGGCCAGGACGTGATGCGTCGCGGGAGGCCCGTTGGCCGTGGGAGGACCCTCGTAGAAGCCCCAGGCGGGCGATCCGGCGCGCCGGCGAACCGACTCCGCGAACACGTCTCGCTCGCGCCAGCGCGCGAGAACCTGCTCCTCGAGCTCAGGAAAGGACGGGCGCGCGTCGACCGGACGAAGTCGTGAGACCATGGGCGCGAGATGATAGGAGCCGCCCGCGCGCGGGCCGTGGCGCTGGGGAGGAGCTCAGACTGGGCCAGGCACCGCCCACGACGCAGACCGCGCTCCGACCTCCGGATGGCGGGTGCTCGCGGGCGCGTCGAGCCGGGCGAGCAACCGATCCCGAGCGTCGACTGGTCCATCGCCGAGGCGGTGAGCCGTTCCGTTCTCGGAGCCCGGGACCGCGCCGCGAAAGTCGCACACGATCACATCCTGGCCGGCACTGCGGACCGCAAACACCACCCGGCCGATCCCGTCAAGCGTAATCCGGCGTCCGGTGAGGACCACAGCTCGCGGAGTGAGCGCGCGCAGCGCGCGACCGAGGCGCTTAGGTTCGACAGCCGGGCTGATCAGAAGCGTCCGAAGTCCGGTTCGCCGCAGGACGACCTCGAGCGCCTGGGCATACAGGGCGTCGATGTCCAGCGGCACGGATGCGTCGAGGATCAGGACCCCTTCTCCGCGCAACGCCGGGGGCGACAGCCGCTTCAGCGCGGCGAGCCATCCGGTGGCGTGTCGCCAGGCAAACTCGTACTCAGCCCCCGAGCTCCGATCCTCGAGCCGGAGCTCGACCGCGCGAAGCAGTAAGTCCTCGATCGTCCGCTCATATGAGCGCAGCACCAGGCTCTCATCGAGCAACCGGTTGACGCCATCCTCGTCGAAGGATGAAAAGGCGCCCGATAGGCGTGCCGCAGATGGTGGTCCCTCGCCGCGCTGGCGTGCGAGCGCGATCGCGGAGGACACGTTATGGGTCTGCGCGAGCGTCGCTCTGAGCGATTCGAGTTCGGCCAGGGAGTACTGCCGGTGGCCGCCCGGTGAACGCCGCGGGCACGGGAATCCGTAGCGGCGCTCCCAGCTCCGCAGAGTGTTCGGGCTGACCCCGAGCATTACCGCAGCCGCGTTCGTGCGAATCCCACTCACATCCGTGTTATCGACCGGTAGGCCAGGAAGCTAAGTGCGACCCACCGAATTTTCGGAGGCCGCACTGAGACCGCCCTGATAGAGGTCAGTGCAGAGCCGTGCGGGCTAAGGGCAGTTAGAGCGCGTCGCGATCAAGCGAGGCGCCTTGGCGCCCCTGCCCCGTGGAACCGACCGACCTTCCGGCCGCCGCCTCCGCTTCGGCGAGCTCGAGCACCATCCGGGCCGCGGGCGCGGCAGCAGATGGCAGCACGGTGTTGCCGCTGGCCCGCTGCCGGGCACGCTCGTCTCCGCGCCGGAAAACCGCCAGCGGCAGCGGTCCCAGCGCAAGCCGGATTCCGTACGCCCACCTCGCGACGGTGTCGTCGCCGAGATGACGTCCGGCGACCACCACCAGGTTCGGGCGATGGACTGCGACGGCGTCGCCGATCCCGGCGATTCCGCGCGCGGATAGCGTCAGTACGTGAATCCCTTCGCGCATGCAGAAAAGCTCCAGCGCGCGGACCTGGGGAGCGTCGGGGTCGAGCTCGTCACGTGTGGCATCGCCAATGACCACCGAGACCGGCCGGACGGGCGCGGGGCCGAGGCGCGTCGCCCTGCGAAGCCAATCTGAGGCCCAGTGCGCAGCGAAGGCCCACGCCGCGGAATCGGTGGTGTGCTTGCGCGCGATTTCCTCCAGGCCGGGGAGGAGGACCTCGTCGACCGAGCGGTCCAGGGAGCGCAATGCCAGCGCCGCCTCGATCGCGCTGTCCGCGCGCTGCCTCTCGTAGGAGACAAGCGCGCCAACCAGCGAGCTGGTGTCGGCCGTCAGTCCTTCACGCGCGCGCGATACGGCGGAGGAGATCGAGAGCCCCTCCTGCAACGCATCTTTCAGTGCAACTACCTCGCCGTATGTATAGAGTCGATGCCGGCCCGGGGAACGCTGCGGCTTTGGGAATCCGAAACGGCGCTCCCACGCCCGAAGGGTGTTCGGGCTTACGTTCAGCAGCGTCGCCGCTTCACTCGTCTTGAGGTAGCGCATGTAGAGGAATTACGTTGGGAACGATGCTATTTCGACCGACCGGTTGATTCGGCATGTGCCCCTGCATAGAATTGCACAGGTTTTCTTGACAAGAGTCCAGAAAACCTTAACGTAAATCGTTACTACAAAAACTCGTAGGTCGCAAATCGTCTTTCTCGGCCGACACGCGACCACGAGGTGGCCGCGTGGGGCCTTTCTGTGCATTCGGTTCCCGGCGGCTGCTGGTGTTCGTTCGAACCAACAGAGGAAGGGACCTCATGCACTGGCGCGACGGCTGATCCGAAAAGCTTGCTTCGGCGCGAAATCGCGCTAACTTGACGACATGACCGGCGCGGCCGGCTCCCGCAGGACGCTCCCGCTCTCCGTTAGCCAGCCTGCGCCATACATTGTTGTGCTCTTGAGCCTAGTCGTGGGCGGCATTGGCCTGGCGTTCGCCAACTTGGACAGGGTGAACGCGCTAAGTGCGGTCCTCGGGGTTGCGGCGATTCTTGCTGGCTGGATGGCGGTGGGACCACGGGGAGGTCCTACAGTCTCTGCTGCCTTCATCGTCGGACTCCTTGCGGCGGCCTTCCTAGGACCCCTTTCGGCCGCCGTGACCGCGATTCTGTCCGAGCTTGGTGCGGCCACTCGGCGCCGGACCCCGGTCAGATCAGTATTCCTCATCAACCTTCCCGCCAGCGTGGTGCCGGAAGTGGCTGGTGCGTTGTTCATCCGACTCCTTCAGCCGCATCCCAGCGACACGGCGATCTTCTATCTGGTGATCGCGGTCGCGGGAGTGACAATTTTCGTCCTCAGCTTCGTCATCTACGCGGCGCTGAAGCGCGCTCTCTCCGGTCAGCCGTTCCCCATCCGCCAATTCCTGGAGACCATGCCAAGCAGCGCGCTGAACGTCGCGCTCGCGGTCGCCGGCGCCAGCATCTACCTGCTAGTGGGCCTACGCGGGATCGTATTCGCGCTCACCGCCGTCTTCGTGTTCTCGTACATGGCGCACCTGCTCGAGCAGTCGCGCCAGCGCGCCGAGCAGTACGTCTCCCTCTCATGGGGAGTGCTGGCCGGGCTGATGCGCTCGCTCGACATCCGCGACCGTCGCGCCGCTCGTCACGCCGCCGCTGTCGCCCGCTTCGCCCGCGACATGGCGGCGCGCGTCGGGATGAGCCAGCAGGAACAGGAGCTCGCCCACACCGCAGGGCTCCTCCATGACATCGGGCACTTCGCCCTGTCTGACCGCGTCGCCGAGCGCGGGCGCACGCTGACCGAAGAGGACTGGGAAGCGATCCAGCAGCACCCCGAGCTCGGCGCCGACATGCTGAGAGACCTCGGCATCTACGGACCGGTGGCGGACATCGTGCTCTCTCATCATGAGCGAATCGACGGCCGCGGCTACCCGCGCGGCCTCACCGCCGATGAAATCCCCGAGATCGCGAAGATCATCTCGGTGGCCGAGATCTACGACACGCTCACCGCCAACGACACGTACAGGACGAAGATGAGCTCGTTCGAGGCCCTTCGCGAGCTGCGGCGAGTCGCGGACACCCAGCTCGACGCTCGCTACGTCGAGGTGCTCGCGGGACTATTGACCGGCGAAGGCGTCGAGTATCGGCATGCCGACGCCGCCGACTTC
>CATPAX010000244.1 GCA_955652215.1 uncultured Solirubrobacteraceae bacterium
ATCCAGCGGCCGCAAGAGGCTCGAGGTGTTCGGACCACATCCGGCGATCGGCAACGCCTGCATGGAGCAGGACGACGGCGTCGCCGCTACCGATCTCGTCGTAAGGCAGCATCACTTGACTATGCCGGAAATTCCCGACCTCGAGGCCCGCGCTGTCAGCGCTGAGTGCGGACCGGAGGATCAGTGCCTGGGCTCGCCGAAGACCGCCGGTGCCAGCGAGCACGAACCGGCGTCGGGTCGCGTAGCAGTTTGTCGATCTCGGCCACTGGAAGCGCCCGCGCAAAGTAGTGACCCTGACCGAGCTGGCAGCCGATTTCGCGCAGCCGCGTCAGCTGAGCGGGCCGCTCGATCCCCTCGGCGACAGTCTCTAGCTCGAAGGTCTCGCCGAGCTTGACGATCGCGCGCGTCAGCGCCGAGTGGCTGGCGCCCTTGGACACATCGTCGACGAACTGCTTCGCGACTTTGATCCTGTCCAGCGGGAAGCGCTGAAGGTACCCCAGCGACGAGTAACCGGTGCCGAAATCGTCGATCGCGAGCTTGACGCCGAGCCGCTTCAGCCCGGACAGGCGCTCCATCGTCGCGTCGCTGTCCTGCATGAAGACGCTCTCTGTCAGCTCGAGGATCAGCCGGTCGGCGCGCAGGCCTGAGTCTCGCAGCGCTGCAGCGACCTGCTGGACGAGCTCCGGCTCGTGAAGCTGGCTTGGGGACAGGTTGACACTGATGGTCAGGGGCATGTGATCGCCCACGTGGCGCTGCCATTCGACCCCTTGCCGGCAGGCCTCCCGCAGGACCCAATGGCCGACGGGACGGACCAGGCCGGTTTCCTCCGCCAGGGGAAGGAACTCGCTCGGATTCATCAGCCCGCGCGTCGGGTGTCGCCAGCGGATCAGCGCCTCGAGCCCGTCGATCGTCCCCTGCGCCAGCGAGACGATCGGCTGGTAGTGCAGCGTGAAGTCTTTCTGGCCGAGTGCTCGCTCGAGATCGGCCTTGAGCTCGAGCCGCGCCAGCAGCCCGGAGTGCATCCCCGGAGCGAAGAACCTATAGCTGCCCTTCTTCTCGCTCTTGGCCATGTACATCGCGAGGTCCGCGTTGCGAAGCAGCTCAGACGCCTGGTCTGAGCGACTTCCGACGGGACCGAGAGCGATGCCGATACTCGCCCTCACGAACACCTCCGTGCCGGACAGCGTGAACGGGGGGTGCAGCGCCTTGAGTATGCGTTCCGCGCTGCGGGCCGCGCCGTCGGCGTGATCCACGTCCTCGAGCAGAATCGCGAACTCATCGCCGCTGATCCGCGCCGCGGTATCGGCTTCGCGCACACAGCCGCGCAGCCGTTGCGCGACGGCGATCAGCAGCTCATCGCCTACGCCGTGCCCGAGCGAGTCATTGATCGTCTTGAAGTCATCGAGGTCCAGGAACAGAACGGCAAGATTTGTCTTGCTTCGCTGCGCCCGTCGAACCGCGTGCTCGACGCTCTCCGAGAGAAGGACCCGGTTGGCGAGATTCGTCAGCGAGTCGTGGAACGCCATGTGGTTGAGCTGGCCGGCGATCTGGCGCTCGCGCTCGTAGGCATTGGTCAGCTCCTTGACGCTGTAGTCGAGGCGTCGGTTGGCGTCTTCGAGCTGCGATGTCCGGCGCTTGAGCGACGAGGCGAGCTCCTGCGCGGCGGCAAACCCGGCGGCGTTCTCGAGCGCCGCCCCGCCGAGCGTCGCAATGAACCCGGCCAGGCGACGTTCGTCTTCGCCGAACAGCCCGCTGATTCGGCGATGGGCGACGTATAGGCACCCAACCGGACGACCGCGCATCATGATCGGCGCACATAGCGCCGAGCGAATACCGCTGAACGCCAGACGCGTCTGCAGCGGATCTTCATGCCGGCCTTCGAATGAGTAGACCAGGATCTCGCCCTTGCCCATCGCCTCGAGAGCGATGGCCTGAAGGTAATCCTCGATACCCGGATCCGCGGCACCGGCGACGGCCCTGACGTCGGTGATCGCGCCGTCTGGCGGAACGGCCATGATCATGCACTCTTCCCCGCGGAGCAGGGACTCCCCAGCTTCCCTGAGCGTCTCGAATACCGCCTCTCGCGAAAGCCCCGTGGCGATTCGCCTGCCCACCTCGAGCAGCGTCTGGAATCGATCGGCGAGCGAGAGCGTCATCTGAACCCCCGCAAGCTCGAGCGCGACGGAGCCGGCGGCCTCAGGCTCCTGGATCGGCTGGGCGCCCATCGCAGCGAGTCCGCGCGTGGCCTTCAGGACATCCTCGTCCGCGCCTGGCCAGCCGAGCGACTGCCCAGCCCGTCCCTTCGCGAGCTGGGTCTGCAGATACTCGAAGCGCGCCCCCTGGTTATCGGCGACCTGAAGGCTCCGTTCGAACAGGCTCCGGGCCCGCCGCTGTCGACCGCGGGCTGCTTCGGCCAGCGCCATCTCGCGAAGCGCATGAGGAAGGTTGTTCTGGAAGCGGCGAGCAAGCCGAAGGCCACGGCGCGCGGCACTCCGTGCCCTGCGCAGGAGCGCACCCCGGCGGCGCGGATCCGATAGCGGCGTTTGCAAGGCCTCGAGCCGGAGCGCCGTCGCTAGCCAGGGGAGTACCGGAGACACGTACTCCTGCCGCAACCCCTTCTCCTTCACCAGGCGCCAGGCCTCCTCCAGGGCATCCACGGCCTCGCCGGCTTGCCCGGCGGCGATCAGCCGGACTGCCTCGGCCTGCAGCAACTCCGCTCGGGTGTGGACGTCTCCGACTGGCCTGGCCAGCTCCTCCTCGATCATCTCCGGAGGTACGTGGCCGCCGGTGGCTTTCGACCACGCTCCCAGGCTGATCCCTGAAGCCTGCGCGTCGCCAATCTCGATTCCGTCACGATGCAGCGCGCGGGCGACCTCCATGGCCTCTGCAAGCTCACCCAGGCGGTAATGGTTGAAGGCGAGGTGCCAGCGCGCGGTGTTCAACTCCCAGCGGTCACCGGTTCGCTCGAGCAATCTGATCGCTTCCTGACAGCAAGCAACGCTCTCCTCGAACTGGGAGGCTGCGTACAGACCGGCGCCGATGTAGTGAAGCGACTGCCCCACCGCCCACGGGTCGCCGAACCCCCGGCGCAGTTCCAGCGATTTGCGGGCGTAACGGATCCCCCGATCGAAGTTCGGCAGCATTCCCATCGCAGGCGCATGCTCGGAGTAGGCCTGGGCGAGCTCGGGAGTCGGGGGATAGCGCTCAGCGACGTTCATGCCCCGCACGTGCGTCCAGAAGGTGGGCAGCTTGCCGCGCTGGAACCAGTACACATGAGCCAGCCGGCTGTACAGCCTGGCCGCGAGGAGGTCGGCCTTGGAATTGTCGAGCGAGCGCCTCCCCACGAACATCCGTGGGATCAGGGTGTGCGCGGCTTGAACCACGAGCTCGACCAGAACCCTCACGAGCACCGAGGGGTGGGTTCGAGGAACCCGCTGTCCGAGCCGTCCGATCGCTCGCTCGAGTGCAGCGCTGGCGCTGCCCATGTCCCCGCGCTTGAACGCGAGCTCGCCAAGCTTCCCGTCGATCCGAGCTTGGTCTAGCGGCGCTGCTGCGAGTGAGCTGGCGACTTCGAACTGCTGTTGCGCGGCGTCGTAATGGCCCCGGAGCATGAGCACGTCCCCGAGCCCCTCAGCCGGCGCAAGCCGGCTCGCCGCGTCCTGCGCTGCCGCCGCGCGCTCGGCGATTCGATACTGCCGCTCCGCTGAGTCGAGATCATGGCGAGCGCGCGCCTCTGCCGCGGCCTGCATCGCGAACGGCTGAGCCCGTTTGTGCTCTCCCGCGGCATCGAAGTGGTACGCGAGCTCGAACACCTGCTCCGGGGTGCGGCGCGAGATCAGCAGCGCCGCCCGATGGTGGAGCCGCCTTCGCTCCTTCGGATCGAGGCTGCGCAAGACGGCATCCCTGACCTTGTCGTGAACGAACGCATGGCGCGGCTCGAGCGTGCGCTCCCAAACGATGTCATGTCGGCGTGACTCTTCGATCGCGGACACTGCCTGAGCCGGCCGCTGGCGAGCCAGCTCCGCGGCCAGGTCGAGATCGAATTCCTTGCCGAGGACTGCTGCCGCAGACAGCAGCTTATGGGCGGCGTCCGATAAAAGCTCCAGGCGCCGGGCGAGGAAATCTCCCGCCTCATGAGAGGACTGTGCGCCCGCCATCGCATCCGGGTCGACCCGCCACCCGAACGGCTCGTCGACCAGCGCTCCGCACTCCACCAGACCACGGAGCACCGCGGAGGCCATGAACGGGTTTCCCCGCGACAGTCGGACCACCGCTTCCCGCGCCGGCTCTGGGAGCTCCCCGGCCATGGTCTCCGCGAGGCGCTCGACGTCGGGCTCGGCAAGTGGCGGAAGCAGCAACTTCAGCGTCGGCGCCACGCGCCTGAGCGGATGGTCGGCCGCAACCTCTTCGGAGCGGAAAGCCACGACCACGAGCAC
>CATPAX010000245.1 GCA_955652215.1 uncultured Solirubrobacteraceae bacterium
CGAGCTTCACTTGGAGCAGCGGAACATTCAGTCCCGCACCGATCGTCAGGCCCATGGCAGCCGCGAACTTCGGGTTGCATTCGAGGAAGTAGCAGCGCCCATCATGCGTGCAGCGAATCAGCTGCACGTTCGCCTGTGCGGTCAATCCGAGCGCCTGGAGTGAGTTTCTGGCCGCCTCCTCGATCTCAGGGTCGTCGACTGTCACGGACTTGTAGGACTGGCCCGCGCGTACCTCGACTCGAATCCGCGGGGCCACGGCGAGGACCTGCCCGTCGGATGCAATCACCGCATCAACGGTGTATTCGGGCCCGTCGATGTAATCCTGGACAAGCGGCTGCTCGCCCGCTCTCGCCAGGGCGCCTGGCAGCTCCGTGCGATCGCGCACAACGCTCACTCCCTTCGAGCCCGTCCCGGTGGTCGGCTTGACGACGACCGGGAGCGGCAGCGAATCGAGAGCCGCTGGGTCATGGAAAGCGGGAACCGCCACGCCGTGCTCGGCGACCGCGCGGGCGCTCGCGCGCTTGTCGAGGGCGAGGGCGACGGCCTGCGGCGAGCTCGAGAGCACCTTGACGCGGCGCTCGGTTTCGAGGCGGACCGCCGAGTCGGCGAACAGCTGCAGCTCGAAGTTAGCGATCGGGGCCACCACATCGACCGCCTCGGCGTCGCAGATCGCGCCGATCGCGGACACGCATTCGGGTTCATCGGCGCGCGGGACCGTGTAGCGGCGATCACAGTCGAACAGGCCACCGGAATGCGCGCTCGTGTCGACTCCGACCAGCGTCACCGCCAGCTCGCTCTGGGTCCGCAGAGCGCGGATGAACGCCTGGGCCGGGGCGCTACCTGCGGCGGTGATGAGGATCGTGGCGCGCGCAGGCATCGCGCAGTGTTTCTAGCGCCGCTCGAGTGCAGCCGGCGTGAAGGACTGCACGAGACCCGCGATCAGCTCAACGTCAGCGCGAGTGAGATGCGGGTGCATCGGCAGCGAGAGCTGCCGCCTCGCTCGGCGCTCAGCAGATGGGTAGGAGCCTTCGTACGCCCCGAACGCCCCGGTCTGCGGGACCGTCCGCGGATAGTGAACGCCCGTCTGCACACCGGCGAGCGCGAGCTCGGAGGCGAGCGAGTCCCGGTCTTCGCTGAAGATCGGCAGCAGGTGATGGACGTCGGAGCGGGGATCGTCCGCCTGCCAGTCGGGCAGGTGCTCTGGGAGAAGTTCCCGGTACCACTCCGCGGCGCGGCGCCGGCGCTTGGTGAAGTCGTCCAAGTGCGCGAGCTTGACGGTCAGGACGGCGGCCTGGATCGGATCCATACGGCTGTTGCGACCGATCGCCTCGTGGTTCGCATGGCCGCGCTGGCCATGGTCTCGCAGCAGCCGCAAACGATCCGCGATGGCTCGATCCGAGCTGACGACTGCACCTGCATCGCCGAACGCGCCCAGGTTCTTGCCCGGGTAGAAGCTGAAGGTTCCGACGTCGCCGATCGTGCTCGCGAACCCTTCGTCGCTGCGAGCGCCCACGGCCTGGGCCGCGTCCTCGATCACGATCAGCCCGTGTCGAGAAGCCAGCGCTTTCACCGCGCGCATGTCCGCCATCCGCCCGTAGAGATGGACCGGAATCACGGCCTGCGTGCGAGAGCAGATCTGTTGCTCACAGCTGTCGAGATCGATCAGGCCGCTGCGCTCGTCGACGTCCACGAACCTCGGAACGGCTCCGGCGGCGACCACCGCTGCCGCCGTGCCCACAAAAGTGTTGGCCGGAATCAGCACCTCCGCCCCCGGGGCGATCAGCGAAGCCCTCACAGCCAGCTCGATCGCGTCGGTCCCGTTGGCGACGGCGACCACTGTGTCTGCCCCTAGATATGAGGCAAAGCGCTCCTCGAAGCTCGCCACCGCGGGGCCACCGATGAAGCGCTGGCTGCGGATCACCTCGAGCACCGCGCGCTCGAGCTCATCACCCAGCTCGCGGTGCAGCGCTGCCAGATCGACCAGCGGCAGCGAGCGGGGGGCCCGGACGCTCAAGTGCTCTCCCCGTGCGGGCCGTTACGCGTGCCGAATCCCGCGTAAGCCGTTAGGAGGCGAGCGGCTGAGATATCCCAGGTCAACTCAGCTGCACGCTCACGGCCCTGGACCGCAAGGCCTGCGCGCAGCTCCGGGTCTTCAGCCAGGCGCTGGATCTGGCGGGCGAACTGGTGCACGTCGCCGGCAGGCACGAGCAGCGCCGCGTCGCCGACAGTCGCCCTCGTCTCGGCCAGATCGTAGGCGACGACGGGCTTGCCGAGGGCTAGGTACTCCGCGACCTTCATCATCGTCGAGCGGTGGTTGAGCGGGGTCGCGGGTGCGGGATCGACACACACGTGCGCTTCGCTGAGCAGCTCCGGGACTGCCTCGGGCGCTACCCATCCGGTGATCCTCACCCGTTCGCTGACTCCATAGCGCACCGACTCTGCCTCCAGCGCGGGGCGGGCATTTCCGTCGCCGATCACCGTCAGCCGTACATCGAGATGCGGTGCGTGTTCCCGGAGCGACGCCAGGACCGCAGCCAGCCCCTCCACACCGTCCTGCTCGGCGACCGCCCCCACATATGCCAGGTGAACCACCCCGAGGGGATCGTTGCTCGAGCGCATCGGCACCTCCATCCAGCTGCGAGGAGGTCCGTTGCGGACAATGGTGACCTCCTGAGCCGCCTTGCCGCCGCGTTCGCGCGCGATCTGGGCGTGCGAGGCGTTGGGAGCCAGAACATGGCTTGCGACCGCGAACGTGAGCCGCTCGCAGGCCCGGGCGAGGCCAACCAGAAGACCCTGGCTCGATCTGATCGCAACGAGCTCGGGGCCGAGGTCATGGTGATCGAACACCACCGTCCGGCCCGCCGCCCGAAACATCGCCCCAGCCGGAAACAGGATGTCGGGGGGGTTGTGAAGGTGCAGCACGCTGGAGCCCCGGACAAGCGCACGGGCCGCGTGAGCATGCAACGCGAGCGAGGCGACCACAAACTCCGCGAGCATCGCCCACGGGCCGCCGGTTCTGGCCTCCCACCCGCGAAAGCGCCGAACCCGTACCCCGCGGATCGTCTCGCGAGCAGGCTCCCCCTTGGCCCGCGGAGCAATCACTTCGACCTGATGGCCGGCGGCGACCAGCGACTCTGCTTCGGCGCGGACCCGCACGTCCAGCGGGTATGGGTTGTTCTCGAGCAGCATCGTCACGCGTTGGGTGATTTGTGGCGCCCGGCAGCGCTCGGCACCCCGAGGGGTGGCACTGATCGGCGGATCGGTGAAAACCGCTCGTTTAGTCACAGCCATCGCTAGCACGCCCCACCGGACATGGTAGTGGCAGCGCCGCGACCGCGCGCCCCCTGCAGATGTAGGCGGACGTATGAGGTTCTCAGGGGCGGTTCAAGTTAGCCCTTTGGCCGTACGAATTTCAGAGCACCGGGCTATTCGGCCCGGGCACGCGTTCGGAACCGGAAGTCCGCTCGCGTGGGGGGCCACGAAAAGCGACGGACCGCATCATGAATTACGTAACTGCTGTGCGCAGCCGACGAGGAGCGAGGATGTTGGCCGCGCTGAGCTGGACAATCCTGTTGGCGGTATCGAGCGGCGCGCTCGCATCCTCCGTCCGCCACTACCACACCGCCTCGCCGATGATCGCCCGGCCTCTGCGGGTACACGTGTCCGGCGAAATCCAGTTCGCGGCGGCGAATCTCGGCCCCGGGGTGCAGCGGGTGATCTTCGCAATCGACGGTCGCCGGCTATGGACCACCGGCCGCCGCCCCTACCGCTTCCGCCGTACGGGGATGCTCAACACGCTGGCACTGCGCGACGGCAGGCACGTCCTGACGCTGACGGTGGTCTATCGCCGGCGTCACCGGACCGAGATTCGCAAGACCATCATCGTCCGGAATCGTGCTCACGCCACTCGCGGCCCGGAACCGAGTCCGTCCCGCGGGAACGTCGGTGCCTACGGCCCGCCCCGCGGGGGCGTGCCCGGGCCATCTGTGGCGGACTTCAACCGGGGGACCTTTCAGTTCTCGACGACGTGGCCGATGTCGCTCGAGGCGTCCCGCTACCAGTTCATCACGATCGCCGGTAACCAGCATTGGCTGGTGCCCGTCCTGCACGCGCTGAACCCGAACCTGAAGATCCTCCTCTACCAGAGCATCCTGAACACCAACTCAAACGACTACAGCTACATGCCGACGGTGACTGGATGTACCGCCTATCGCGCCGATGTCCTCGCGCACCCGGACTGGTTCCTGCGCGACCAGAACGGGCAGATGATCAATGAGCCAAACTCGACCGACAAGTATTTGATGGACGTCGGCAACCCGAGCTACCAGCAACAGTGCGCCGCCGGTGCGGCCGCCCTGGCCAAGCAATACGGCTTTGACGGCGTCTTCTGGGATGTGGTCATGGGGCGCCTCGATTGGGCGGTGTCCCCGGGGATCTCCGTCCCGGAGTACCCGACCGGGGCGTCATGGCTAGCGGCGATGACCTCGGGGCTTGACTTCATCGCGCCCGCGCTTCGCCGTCAGGGGCTGATCTCGATCGGCAACATAGGCGGGGCTCCTAACGCAGCCGTATGGGAGAACTGGGCGGGAGCCCTCGACGGGGCCGAGGAGGAGTCCTGGACCGACGGCAGGCTGGGACCGGCTCAGCAGATTCCGTTCTGGAAGACCAAGCTCGCCGAGCTCTCCTGGACGCAGGCAAACGGCAAGTACGAGCTGCTGCATTCATACAACGGCACGGAGACTGAGAACACCTACGGGCTCGCTTCGATGCTGCTCGCGGCGAGTGGCACCGCCAGCTACGAGACCTCGAACACAAACTACCTCTCGAACGAAAACTGGTTCCCCGAATACCCACAGGCCCAGGCCCTGGGCGCGCCGGCGGGGCCGTACTCGATCCTGCGCAACGGAGTCTACGAGCGTGCATTCTCGAACGGAATCGTGCTCGTCAACCCCACCGGCGCGCCGATGCCGAGCTTCTCGCTCGGGGGCGGGACCTACTCGGGGTCGGGGCTCACGAACGCGACCTCGGTCGCGCTCGGCCCG
>CATPAX010000246.1 GCA_955652215.1 uncultured Solirubrobacteraceae bacterium
CGAAGTGGAACGTGCCGCTCAGCGTTCCTGCGTGCTGGGAAAGGTACGAGCCTGGACAGCCGGGCGTGATCCGGCCGCTGCCGGCGGAGAACGTCAGGTCGATCTTCCCGTAGGTCCCGAGATTGGCCTTGATCGTCCCGGAGGCTCCTCCGGGGGTGAGGTGCACGTGCACATGCTTTGTGAACTGGTAGTAGTGCTCCTGCTTGTCTGCGCTCGTCCCTCGCGAGAACGCGATCGCAACGAAACCACCAAGGTTCTTGCCCTGGGTGAGTGCGAGCAGTTGCATCTTGTATGCGCGGACCTGGACTGAGCCCGTGTAGATAATTCCTTCGGCGCGGTTCGCGGCGAGGCTGGTGGCGGGGAGGGTGGCGAGAGTGAGAAGGCCTGAAGCCAGCAGGAAGAGTCGTTTCATGTCCTCGTGTTCGGCAGGGGGTTAGCGGGACTTGAGCTCCGGCGCGTTGCGAACACGCCGATAACCCCTCAGGGTTGCGGAGCATCTGCGCTCCGGTCAGGTTCTGGCGCCCGCGGCGTCGAGCGTCGCTGCGCCAGCCGGCTGCGGCCGGAGCGTCGCCAGCTGCTCGCGACCGGTGTCGAGTGGCTGGCCCGCGAACTGACCGCCGCTGCAATCGGCACACTGCACTTCCCGCCTGGGGTTGCGGATCCCGACTAGGCCGAGCAGTCCGCCCACCGCGACGAACGCCGCCGAAAGCCCGAGCCCGACGTGCAGGGCTCCGATTGACGAATCCTGCACCGCGAGAGAGACTCGCGAGCCCGCCTGAGAGGGCTCGACACGCGTGAGTGTCTGCTTGCGCGCTTGCGCCAGGGCGGCCCGCGCCGCCGGCGGGAGACTCACGCCCTTCAAACGCTGATCCAGCCCTGAGTTAAATTGTGCGGAGAGCACAGCCCCGATCGCCGCGATCGAGAGCAGGCCCGCAACCCGTGCAATCGCGTTGTTGATCCCGGAGGCGATTCCGGCGTTGGACTCCTCGGCATCGGAGAGCACCGTCGCGGTAAGTGGCGCGACCGTGGAGGAGAGGCCGATCGAGAACACCAGCAGAGCGGGCAGCAGATCGGTGAAGTAGTTGAGGTGGGCGTTCAGCCGCTGCATCAGCGCCAATCCGATTGCCGCGGTCAGGGGGCCCAACCCCATGAACAGCCGCGGTCCGAAACGATCCGCCAGGCGCCCCATCCGCTTGGACAGCAGGAACATCACGACTGTGGAGGGCATCAGCGCCAGGCCCGCCTGAAGCGCGCGGTAGCCGGCGACTTCCTGGAGGTACAGCGGGAGCAGGAAGAACGTCACGCTCAGGCCGCCGTACATCGCCAGCGTCTGGATGTTGCCGATCGCGAAGTTGCGACGCTTGAACAGCCCGAGCTGCAGCATCGGCGCTGGGGTGCGTTGCTCATGAACCAGGAAGATTGCCAGCAGCAGCAGTCCTCCGATTCCCGGGCCCCATACCTGGGGGCTGGTCCAGCCCACGACCGGTTGGCGGATCAGCGCCAGTACGGGGCCGGCCAGACCGAAGAATGTCAGCGCTGCGCCTAGCCAATCGACTCGAGCGTGGGTGGCGCCCGGCTCGCGTGCGGGAATTGCCATCGACACGAGCACGAGCGTGATGAGAACAAACGGGACGTTCACAGCGAAGATCAGCCGCCACGAGACCGCGTCGACGAGATAGCCCCCGGCGAGCGGACCGACAACTGTGGCGATTCCCGCCCAGGCGGTCCAAGAGCCGATCGCCGCGCCCCGCTCCTCGCGCGGAAACGCCGCCACGATCACCGCCAGCGCGCTCGGCGTCAGCAAGGCCCCGAAGGCCCCCTGCAGCGCGCGGCAGGCAATCAGCACCTCGATGCTGGGTGCGATCGCGCATAGCAACGACATGAGCCCGAAACCGGCGACGCCGATCGAGAACACCCGCCGCTCGCCGAACAGGTCGCCGAGCGACCCGCCAACCAGGATCAGCGAACCGAGCGCCAGCAGGTAGGCGTTCGACACCCATTGCTGACCCGCAAGCCCGCCACCGAGGTCGCCCCGGATCGCTGGGAGCGCGACATTGACGGCGGTGGCGTCGAGACCCGCCACGAACGAGCCCATGATCGCCGCGATGAGGGCGAGACGCTTGCGGCGCTCGGGCAATTCGTCTCCTCTAGGTCGCCTCGGTCAGACCACCGTTGGTCACGCAGTCACGCCGGTCACGTTAGCCGTCCGCCCGACTGCGGGCAACCCTCTCAGGCGGGTTCGGGCTGGAGCTCCGCATTGCGCATCGACACCCCGGCGGCAGCGTAGGCCTCAGGGGCATCGAGCGTCTCGGCTTCGAGCAACGCGTGCGTGAGACTGTCGAGCTGTCCTCGGTGCTCTAAGAGCAACGTGGTCACTTCGGCTTGGGCCTCGTCGACGAGCCGCCGTACCTCCTCGTCGATCAGCCACTGGGTCTGGGGAGAGGTCTCACTTACGCCGGGGAGCAGCGGTCCGACTCCATCGCTCGGGAGCACCGCAATCGGCCCGAGCTTGTCGCTCATACCCCAGCGTCCAACCATCTGGCGAGCGATCTGGGTGAGCTGCTGGATGTCCGATTCGGCACCGGTCGTGATCTTGCTGTAGACGACCTCCTCGGCAACGCGACCACCAAGCGAGACCTTGATCTTGGCCTCGAGCTCCTCCCGGGAGTAGGAGACCCTGTCAGCATCGGGGGTCGAAAGGGTCACGCCGAGGGCCATCCCGCGCGGAATGATCGACACCTTGCGGACCGGGTCAGCATCGGGCGTGAGCATCCCAACGAGCGCGTGACCTGACTCGTGGTACGCCGTCCGCTCCCGATCCTCTGCGCTCAGGATGATCCCCCGGGGGGCACCCAGCATGATCTTCTCCAAGGAGTCCGTGAAGTCGGCCATCTTGACCTTCTCGTGTTCGCGTCTGGCCGCAAGCAGCGCCGCCTCGTTGGCGAGGTTGGCCAGGTCAGCCCCGACCATCCCCGGCGTCGTCGCCGCCAGCACATCGAGGTCCACGTCATCGTCGAGTGGTATCGACCGCGTGTGAACCTTCAGGATCTTCACCCGTCCTGCCCGATCGGGCGGTTGCACGGCGACGCGGCGGTCGAAGCGTCCCGGCCGCAGCAGCGCCTGGTCGAGGATCTCTGGCCGGTTGGTCGCCCCCAGGACGACAACTGCCTCAGTGCTGTCGAAACCGTCCATCTCGGTGAGGATCTGATCGAGCGTCTGCTCGCGCTCGTCGTTGGCCCCGGTGACAGAGATCGAGCCGGCCCGCGAGCGACCGATGGCATCTAGCTCGTCGATGAAGATGATCGCCGGTGCAGCCTCCTTCGCTTTCGCGAACAGGTCGCGTACGCGGGCGGCGCCGACACCGACGATCGCCTCGATGAACTCGGATGCGGCGATCGAGAAGAATGCGGCGTGGGCCTCCCCGGCGACGGCCCTCGCCAGCAGTGTCTTGCCGGTCCCTGGGAGACCGAACAGCAGCACGCCGTGCGGCATCCTGCCGCCGAGGCGTGCGTAGCGCTCCGGCTCGCGCAGGAAGTCGACGATCTCGGTCAGTTCGCTCTTGGCCTCGTCGATCCCGGCGACGTCGTCGAACGTCACGCGAATCTTCTCGGGGTCGACGCGTCGCGCCTGAGACCGGCCGAAGTTGCCGAGCGCGCCCATCCCACCACCGGCTGCGGCACGCCGTGCGAGCAGCACGAACAACCCGACCAATAGCAGCGTAGGGCCGAATCCCAACAGGATCTCGGCCAGAAGAGAGGTGCTCGTCGCGGTCGACTGAGCGTTGACCTGAACTCCCTCCTGCTTCAGCTGGGTCGTCAGGTCGGAGGTATTCCAAAACGACGGTACGACGGTCGAGAACAGCGTCGTCGCCGTGACCTTCGAGTCGCTTGGCGGATAGCGGACCTTGGTCGCGAAGGTGCCCTGGATCGAGTCGCCCTTGGTGTTGATCGACTTCACCTGGTGCGCCTGCAC
>CATPAX010000247.1 GCA_955652215.1 uncultured Solirubrobacteraceae bacterium
CTCAGCCTCACCACCGAGGCCGACGGCAAGGAGCCGGAATACGCACAGCTCGTCGCCGACGAGCTCGGCATTCCCTCGCTCGACGTCAAGGTCGTCCCCGCCGACACCGATCGCTTCGGCGAGGGGCATGGCTATAACACCACCCCGTCCGCAGCGACACCTGCCGCAATTTCCTCCGCTACCGGCAAGATCCGCGCTAAAGCTCAGCTGCTCGCGGGGGTCGCGCTCGACGCTCCCGCGGACAGCCTCAAATGGGACAACGGCGCTTTCGCGACCGACGGCGGCGACCCAGCCCAGGTCAGGACGATCGCAGATCTGGCGCTGTACGCCCACGGGACCGGCGCGCTTCCTCCAGGCGTTGAGGGTGGTCTGGACGCCCAGACCGTGTACCGCGACTAGATGATCCGGCCTCGCAGACCGCGGATCAGTCCGATGTCAGGTCGGCGTCGATCGTCACCTCGACTTCGTCGACGACCTTGAGCGTGCCGAACAGGGTCGAGAACGGCTTGAGCCCCCAGTCGCTCTGCTTGACTGTCGCGCTGCCGGTGAGCCGGCCGTCCTCCCCCGCTGTCAGCTCGAACTCGATCGGCCGGCGGTTACCGAGCAGCAGGAGCTCGCCCTTGACGCGCAGGCGGCTCCCGTCGGCGCTGGTCTCGACGGCGCTCGAGCGAAACTCGATCGCGCTTCGCTTGAGGACGTCGTCGTCGATCGACTGTCGGACGCTTTCCTTGTCGTTCTCGCCGAGCGCCTGGATGCCTCCCCTCCCCTCGCGCACTCGCAGCGAACCGCCGTCGGCGTCGAGCGCGATCCGGGTCTGGCCGGAATCGTGGTCGGTCTCGAGCGTGCCGCTCCATGACGTGACCTCGATCGTGAGGTCATGCCCAGCCTTCGCCGCGGCGCCAGTCCTCCGCGTGTTCACGAGGAGGGTGGCGTTGTGCGGCCCAAGCGTATGCGCGCCTGACTTCAACGGCATGAGCGAACGACAGTAACCGTAACCTAGGAGAGACAAACATGGTGGAGCTCGACCATCCCTTCTCGACCTCGAAGCCGCTCGCGGAGAGCTGGCAGGCGATCCTCGACCTCGAGCGCCTGATTCCGGCGGTCCAGGGCGGGCGGGTGATCGAGAAGACGGGTCCGGACAGCGCCAAGGCCGAGATCAAGGTCAAGATGGGCGCAATGTCGATGACGTTCTCTGGCACCGTGACTGTCGTCGAGCAGGACGAGGCCAATCACCGCGCTGTCATCCAAATCAAGTCGAGAGAGGCCGGCGGCCAGGGATACGCCAACGCGGATGTCGTGTTCACACTCTCGGATGGCGGGGGCACGGTCCACACAGCCGCGCAGATCACCGGTAAGGCTGCGTCGATGGGTGAGGGCGTGGTCGGCAGCGTCCTCGACGGGCTGATCAAGGACTTCACAGGCAGGCTGGCGACGATCTGAGGCGGATCCGATGACGCAGAAGACGATGCGGCAGATTCGCGAGGGCGAGGTGCCGATCGACGGAGGGACCGCGGTTCAGGAGGACCCCGATCGGCCAGTCTTCCGTGGCAACGGCTCCTACGACTACGTTTGCGTCACCTGCGGCAACCTGCTCGCTGCGGCCATGGACCCCGAGTACATGACCCGGCGAATTCGCGTTCGCTGCGGTCGCTGCCGGACGGTGAATGTGGCAGCCGATGTGCCCGTCACCCCGGCCAGACGTCCTCGACGCGGTACGTGACTCGCTTACACTGGCGTTGTACGGAGAACCGCTCCAAAGGTCGCTGCAATGATCAAGGGTGAGCTCGCGGACAAAGTAGGGCAACTGGCGCGCGACAGAATGCCGTTCGTGATCGCGACGGTAGTTCGCGCGCGACGGCCGACCAGCGTGCGTCCTGGTGATTCCGCGATCGTGCTCCCCGATGGGACGATCGACGGATTCGTCGGCGGCGTCTGCGCCGAGTCCACGGTGCGGCTCTATTCGCTTCGGGCACTCGAGACGGGCGAACCGGTGCTGCTGCGGCTGGTGCCGGGCGACGACGAGGCTGACACTGACCGCTCGCTGGAGGGAGCCGTGGTCGAGCACAACCCGTGCCTGAGCGGCGGCTCACTCGAGATCTTTCTCGAGCCGCAGCTTCCCGCAGCTCGAATCGTCGTTGTCGGCTCGGCGCCGATCGCCACGGCACTCGGGCGAGTCGCCCGCGCAGCGGATTACGAGGTCGTCCACACAGAGCGCGATGACGGTGAGGGGCTCGGAAGCGCGGCAGCAGTGATCGTTGCTTCTCACGGAAGCGGGGAGGAGCGGGTGCTCTCCGAAGCACTTGCGGCCGGTGTTCCCTACGTGGCGCTTGTCGCCAGCGCCACTCGCGGCGCCGCGGTCCGAGCCGCGCTCGAGGTGCCGGAGGAGCTCCGAATGCAGCTCCACACTCCCGCCGGACTCAGCATCGGAGCGGACACTCCGGCCGAGATCGCGATCTCGATCCTCGCCGACATGGTGGCGGAGCGCCACGCTCATCCCGACCGTCGTAGGACCGCCGGCGCCGTGGCGGCTTCTGTTATCTCAGCCGTCGACCCTGTGTGCGGAATGACCGTTGCGGTAACCGAGACCACCGTGTATCTCGATGTCGATGGGGAGCGTGCGTTCTTCTGCTGTGAGCACTGCCGCGACGCCTATGCGGAGCAACGCGTCGGGCATGCCGCGTCAAGCCAGTAGCGGCATGCCGTTTGTCACCGGACTGGTTCTGGCCGCCGGCGGCTCACGGCGGCTCGGTCGTCCCAAGCAGCTGCTTCCGTTCGGGGCCGGGACGCTGCTCGATCACGTCATGCAGGTCGCGCGCTCCTGCGAGTTCGATCAACTGCTGTGTGTGCTCGGGGCAGGGGCCGACGACGTGCGTGCTGCTGTGGATCTGAGCGGTGCTCAGGTGGTCGAGAACATTCACTTCGGTGAGGGCTGCTCGTCCTCGATCGCCGCCGCGCTCGGCGCTGTCGACGAGCGCAGCGACGTGCTCGTGCTGATGCTCGGGGACCAGCCTGGCGTGAGCGTCTCGACGGTGTCGAAGCTGCTGGCCGGCCGTGGCGACGCGCCGCTCGCCGCCTGCGCCTATACCGGTGGTCGCGGGCACCCGCTGGCGTTCGCTCGCAGCATGTTCGGCGAGCTGGCGGCGTTGCATGGCGACAAGGGCGTGTGGAAGCTCCTCGATCGTCACGCGACAGAGGTGGTGGACGTTCCTGTGGACGGGCCAATTCCCCGCGACGTCGACACCCTCGACGACTACGAGGCCGTGGTCGCAGAGGTCACCCGGTAGCTACTCTGCCTGCCCGCGGTCGAGGGCGGCCGACTACTCCCCCGAGCTCACGTCGACCGGGCGGGGCCCGCTGGCAGCGTCCCTCAGGTCGGGTTCGGCGGCCTTGGGCCGCTTAGGGCCGCCGTCGGAGGTGGCATCGGCGTTCTGACCGCCACTGGAGTCGATCCCACTCTCGGTCGCCGGCTCCTCGGAGCCGGTGGTCGCACCGAGTACCGAGCTTTCGAGCTCTGGATCCTCGGAGAGCATCTCGTCCGGCGCGTCAGATCCGCCAAGCTCGCTGGGGA
>CATPAX010000248.1 GCA_955652215.1 uncultured Solirubrobacteraceae bacterium
CGCGGCTCCGCCTGGCTACCGTCGCCAGTCCGGTTCCGCCGATGAACTAGAACGGCGCGGCAGGCAGTCTCTTCCACGCTCCGTTGAGTTCCGATTGCAGGTACGTAGGGGAAAAGATGCTCACGATCGGGATGATTGACAGTAGGAAGAAGAGGCCTGCGCTCCCGCCAGGTCCCCCCGCGACTCTCCGAGTGATCCGCATGCGCGTGCCCGTGTGGAAGATCGACACAAACGGCGGGACGAGGATAAGGCTGCCGATCGTAATGGCTACAACGCTCATTCCTGGGGAGTGGCCGATGTCGATCTTGTTCGCCTCACCGTACTCCGCCATCTCGCGGTTCACGAGGTAGTACCAGAACAAGTAGTAGATCCCGATCGTAATCAAGGTGAAGAGCGCGACCAGCCACGGATTGCGGATCTTGGCGGTCGCTCCATGCTCGTTGAGGACGACTTTCTTCTTGGGTATTTGGAGTGCGGCGGTGGCCGATTGCGTTGGCTCGGGAATCGTCGACGGGGTCTCGTCAGGCGTTACCGGGAGCGGTGGTTCAGATGCCGTCGACGGGATTGGTTCAGGCGTCGCCGATGGGGGTGGCTGTGACTCTTCTGTGCCCATGCGCCCTCCTACTGAACGTGTTCGGTTTGCCACCTGGTGCGGTCCTGCTCCGCCGAGATACTCGCAGGGTCGTTGGACCGCTGCAACCCTGGTCGAACATCCGCGGCAGCTACGTTCTGCGCGTCTCAGCTGTCCTAAGCCCGGTCCGGTCTTTCGGAACGATATGGCTGAGCCTCCCGGCAACTGCTGCCCTGGGCTACCTGCAAAGCGTCGGCCGTGTCGATCAACCCTCGCACGCTGCCGGTTTGGAACGCCACCAGCCGCCGCCTGGTCGCGGGCGAGACTGCTGGTTTTCGCCGCAGGGGTCGTCGAGGATCTGCTGCTGCTTGATGGCTGTGTCGAGCCGGAGCGGAAGCCAGCTGAGAAAGATGCTGCCGGGGGGTCCGATCGCGATCCGCTACAACGAGGAGATGGTCGAGGACTCCGGTGAGGCGATCATCCGGCGATCTTCCGGTCGGTATGGCCTCCATGCTTGAGTACCGCCGCATGCCGCATCCCGGGCGCCCTGACTCGCGCGGGGGGTAGGTCAGCAACATGTTTGTGCGTGAGGGCTTCCGCCGGGCGCGGCATCGGCGCAGCACTTCTTCAGAGCTGCTCGACCTCGCGCGCGCCCGGCACTACGCACGGCTTGTGCTCTCACCCAGTCAACAGGCGACAGAGTTCTACCGTCGGGCCGGCTTCATGTCCACCGACAACACGACTCTGATCGCCTGCTCGTCCGCCCAGCGCAGACTTAAGACGCCGAGCGTGGTCGGTCCTATCGCACGACCTCCACCCCGACTGCCCCTTCGCCGCCCGGCCGGTCATGACCTCGCGGCTTCTCCTTCAGCTCGCAGTCGACTCGGAGTGGAAGTCAGGCCACCGCTTCCAGCCACCCGACGACGAGCCCCTCGTTCGTGAAACCAGCAGCGTCAGTTGCCGTGGCGGTGCGCCTGCTTCTCGTCCGTTGTGCAACTCTCGTCCTGCCCGAGGTGGCGTCTCAGAAGTGCTGTAAATAGCGCCGGTGCCGTCTAGGCAACGGCGTAGGTTCCCTCAAGTCCTGCGAAGACGATGAAGGAGGCCTACGCCGTGAGACGTACGGTACCGCCGTCGGCGGAGATAGAAGCTCGGATCGAGCACATGTTGAGCGTGGGGGTGGGTGAGAACCCGCGCGAGTCGTTGTCGGAGTTGGCGAAGCTGGGTGCCCGGCTGATCATCCAGCGAGCGGTGGAGGACGAGTTCGACGCGTGGCTGGGCCGCGCTCGCTATGAGCGCCGGCCGCTTGATCGGCGTGAGGATCGCGACGAGGAGAGCGGGCTGCGCCACGGGTTCGGTCCGCGGAGGCTGCAGACCGCGGAGGGCGAGCTCGAGGTCGAGATCCCGCAGGTCCGCCAGGCGGCGGAGACGTTCGCGTCGAAGCTGTTCCCCCGGACCCCGAAGCTGTTGCGGACCGAGCCGTTGAAGGCGCTGGTGATCGGCGCGTTCGTGCGCGGCCTGTCGATGCGCGACGTCGAGTCGCTGTGTGAGCAGGCGGGGCTGGGGAAGCTGTCGAAGGCGACGGCCTCGAGGATGTGTGAGGAGCTCAAGGAGCGCTCTGCGCGATTCCGTCGCCGTGACCTCTACGGGATCCGGCTGGTCGCGTTGTTCCTCGACGCGACGTTCATCGCTGTGCGGCCCAACGGGCCCAAGGAAGGCGTGCTGGTGGCGTGGGGGTTCGCCGAGGACGGCGAGCGTGTGCTGTTGGCCGTGAGCCTGGGGATGCGCGAATCGTTCGAGGATTGGCAGGCGCTCGGCCGTGATCTGATCAGCCGCGGGCTCGGCGCGCCGATGCTGATCGTCGCCGACGGCGCCGCCGGCCTGACCAAGGCGATCGAGCAGTGCTGGCCGGCGTCAGACCGCCAGCGCTGCTGCGTTCACCGCGCCCGGAACCTCTACGCCAAGCTCCCGGACCGAGAACGCGAGCGCGTCAAGCACGCCTACTGGCAAGCGCTCGATGACGCGATCAGCGAACAGGACGCCAAACAGCGCCTCCAAGCGCTCGTCGACGACCTCGACAAGAAAGGGTTCACCGCCGCCGCGCGCTGCCTCTCCGACGACCTCGACGCGCTCGTCGTGCACCTGCGCTACCCGCTACGGCATCGCCGCAGATGGCGGTCGACCAACCTGCTCGAGCGCTCGCTCGGCGAGGTCAAACGCCGCACCAAGGTGATGGGCCGCTTCCCCGGCGAGAGCAGCTGCCTCACCTTGGTATGGGCCGTGCTCGACCTCCTGATCACCCACCAGACCAACGGCATCCACTTCAACGCGCTCGACCGCCAACGCCTCAAACGAGCGCGCTACCAAGGCCACGAACAAACCATCCCCGAGGAGGTGACAGCCGCCTAGAC
>CATPAX010000249.1 GCA_955652215.1 uncultured Solirubrobacteraceae bacterium
CCAGCTCCACCTACGCCCTGACCTCGGGCGACGTCGGGCATTCACTCAAGGTTGCGGTGACTGCGACAAATGCGGGCGGCACGAGTGGCCCTTCGGACTCAACGGTCACGGGACCCGTCAGGCCCTTGGGACCCACCGCCACGATCAACTCTCCGAGGACAGGCAGCACCTACGCACTCGGGCAGATGGTCGCCACCAGCTTTTCCTGCATTGAGGACGGCGGCGGACCGGGGATCAGCTCGTGCCTCGATAACAACGGCGGCTCCGGCACCTTCGGTCATCTCGACACCAGCACTGCTGGCCCGCACAGCTACACCGTCACAGCGACTAGCCGCGACGGCAAGTCCGCCACCGCGAGCATCACCTACAGCGTCATCATCGCCCACGACGCCCTTCCCAGCAACCACGTCACGATCGTCCACGTCGGGGCGCACGCCAACGGCATCACCAGTGTCGTAGTCCACGTCCCAGGCCCAGGCAAGCTCGCGATCATCGAGACGGTCGTCGGTGACAACGTCGCGATCGCCAAGCGAATCTACCGGGCACCGAAGGGTCTCGTGTTCGCCCGCACGCATGCGACGGTCACCCACGCTGGAAAGCTGGACATCCGCGTGCTGCTCACGCAGCGCGGCCGCTGGATCATGGAGCACAACGCCTACCAGATCACTCTGAGGCTCTGGATCACGTACACCCCCCGCGGCGGAATCGCCCCGACAGTCGCCCGCCGGATCGTCCGCCTGCCGGTGCCGAGCGCGGTCTCTGTTGTGGAGGCGTTCTACAGGCTCTCAGCGTCGCACCGGTACGCGCGAGCCTGGGCGCTTGCGGATCCGGCGCTCCGCTCCCAGCTTCAGGGCTATCAGAGCTTCGTAGCCCAGATGGCGGACGAGCGATCGATCTCCTTCAACCAAGCACAGCTCGTGCACGTCTCAAGGACCGCAGCGCTCGTAGCAGTCAACACCACCTCCGTGCGTGTGAACGGCACCCAAGCCTGCACAGGCACGATCGACCTCGGCAGGGCCGGCGCCGGGGCGAGATGGCTCCTAGATCGCGTCCACATCAACTGCAGCTGAAAGACGCAGCCTCCGGCTGGGCTTGGTTCTCGCTTTCACGTTCGAAAGCTTCACCGCCGTAGGATGAGCGGCTCGCACCAGACGGAGTGACCGATTGTCCAGCCGCCCTGCAGCGCGCTCGGGTTGCGCATTTCCGGGTACGCTAGCCCCGAGGGCGCCCATGGACGGACATGAAGACCGAGCTGGGAGCGCGGGGCAGGCCGGAGACGAGGCACCCCGCGACCTGCTGCTGCGCGCGGCCGCGATCCTCGAGGGTCTCCCCGACGCGGTCGTTGCAGCGGGTCGCGACGGCGCCATCGTGTTCGTCAATGCGCTCGCGGAGGAGCTGTTCGGGTACCCGCGGGCTGAGCTGCTGGGACTGCCCGTTGAGATGCTGTGGCCTGAGCGAATACGGGTGCGCTACGCCCGGAACATGCGGCTGTACTTCGAGACCGAGCACCCGCTGAGGTTCTCGAGCCAAGCGTGGGGGCTTCGCCGGGATGGCTCCGAGTTCGCCGGCGAGATGAGCTGGGGGATCGTCGAGACCACTGCCGGCCCCCTGCTTCTCGCCGTGGGCCGAGACATCTCCGCGCGCCAGGCTGCGCAGGCGCGCCTTCAGGCGGTGGCAACGATCGGCGAGCGCGCCCTCGGCGGCGCTGATCCCGCCGAGCTCGCGACCGAAGCCGTGGAGATCATCCATCGCATGCTTCCGGTGGGTGGCGCGGAGGTGCGGCGTGTCGACGGCACATCGGTGGCGTCGGTGGGGATCACGGCCAATCCGGACCTGGTGCTGACGGTCGGCGATGGAGCCGAGCTGCGTCTTGCCCCGCAGCGCGCCCTTCTCGAGGAGGAGATGAGCTTCGTGCGCACGCTGGCGAACACGCTCGTGATGGCGCTGGCACGGCGGCGCGACGAGGAGCGCATCCGCTACGAGTCACTTCATGACCCGCTCACGGGGCTCGCCAACCGCACGCTGCTGCGTGACCGCCTCGAGCATGCCCTCGCTCACTCTGACCGCGGGGATCGCTCCACCGGTGTGCTGTTCGTCGACCTTGACGACTTCAAGAAGGTCAATGATCTGTTCGGCCACGCGACCGGCGACTCGGTGCTCGTCGAGCTCGGGTCACGCCTGCGCTCGGCGGTGCGTCCGGTCGACACGGTTGCGCGTCTCGGTGGCGACGAGTTCGTGGTCATATGCGAGCAGGTGGACGAGGCGGTAGCTGTCTCGCTGGCCCACAGAGTGCAGGACGCGATCCAGATGCCAGTCGCGGTCGACGGCGTCGAGCACCTGCTATCGGCAAGCGTCGGAATTGCGCTTGGGCACGCCGACGCCGAGGCCCTCCTTGGTGACGCGGACGCTGCCGTATACCGGGCGAAGGCCGTCCCCGGGGGACGCGTCGAGGTCGCCCGCTAGTTAGAGCACCCGCGCCAGTCGCCGGCGGCCCGGGCGACCGCGGACGCGGTCGCCGGCACACCCCGATTGACTCGCCCAAAGCCTGCGGGGCGTCTCAACGGGTTGGGCGTCTAGGCCAGGGTTGCGCCGAGTGGTAGCGTCCCGCGAGCAGCACACGTTTCGGCATTGGTCGAGCAAGAGGAGGGTTACCGTGGCTGACGCGGCCTCTGGCCCAGCGACCCCTGGCCCCCAGACACCTGGGCCGTCTGGAAGCTCTGAAGCGGCGGCGAGCACGACACCGAAGCTGTTCGTGCGCCAATCGTCGGGGCTCGTACGCAACGTCAGCGTCACGAATGCCCTGTTCTTCAATGTGGCGGCGTTCGTCGGCGTGGGACTCACGCTGTACCCGATCTTCTACTCGCTCGCCGGTGTCAACGTCTGGAGAGCCGGGCCGTTCTCGGAGTACGGCTGGGCGGCGATCGTGGCCGGGCTGTTCTGCATCCTGCTGGCGCTGATCTTCGCGTCGCTGACATCGGTCATGCCTCGCTCAGGTGGCGACTACGTGTTCACGAGCCGGATCCTTCACCCGTTCCTGGGCTGGATGGAATCGTGGACGCTGGTGATCGCGTCGGTACTGATCATCGCCTTCGAGGTACCTCTGGTGCTGCGCAACCTCCAAATCACGGCGCGCATCATCGGGATTGGGGCCGGCGGCCATTTCTTCACGAACGCGAACACGTGGTTCACGGACTCCACGGGGACGATCACGGGCACGCCTGGATTCATCGCCTCGATCGTGGTGCTACTCGGGATCGGCGTCATCTGC
>CATPAX010000250.1 GCA_955652215.1 uncultured Solirubrobacteraceae bacterium
CCGGTGTATTTCGAGCATCATGTCCTGCTCTGGAAGTACCCCAGTCTGCAGATCGGGCTCCATCCTCTGAAGAAGGGTCTGAAGCGCCGAGTGTTCGGGGGCTTGCCCCTGCTGCTGCTCGAGGCCCAGTCCCCCGGCGAGATCGCCTTCAGTCGCGATGCGCCCGGCCACATCGTCGCCCTGCACCTCCAAGGGGGCCAGGGGATCGTGGTGCGCGAGCACCAGTTCCTGGCCGCCACGACCGGGGTCGAGTACGACTACACCAGGATCAAGGGCTTCGCGAACATGATCTACGGCGGCGGCTTCTGGGTCGACCAGTTCTTCGCGGGGTCTCGCGAGGGTGTTGTGTGGGTTCACGGCTTCGGGAACATGTTCGAGAAGCGCCTCGAGCCGGGCGAGACGATCGACATCGAGCCGGGGGGTTGGGTATACCGCGATCACTCGGTGCAGATGACCCAGGAGGTCTACGGGTTCAAGACGGGCTTCCTGGGTGCGGGCGCCGGGAACCTCGTGTTCAATCGCTTCACCGGTCCCGGGCGAGTCGGGCTTCAGAGCGCCTATTACCACCCGCCTGTCCAGGAGACTGGCTCGGGGGGCCAGCGACAGGGCGGCGGCATCGGCGACATCGTCGGCGGCATACTCGGGGGATGAGTCCCAGTGCTGTCCCGACCTCGATCCTCCGAGCTGATGCGTAGGCACCCTGCCGATCCATCTGGATTGCTGCGGTGACGTTCCCCTCCGGTCACCTGGCCGCGAATCCCCTTCCCCCCGGGATCGTCGGCGCGCTCGGTCTCGGCGGCTATCAGCTACTCGCGGAAGTGGGCGGCGTCGGCGCCGGCCGGCTCGGGCAACACGTGTTCCTGGTCGTGGCCCCTGATCCGGATCCGTCGATGCAGGATCCGGGGACGCAGATTGCTTTGCACCAGCCGAAGCTCAAGGATGAAACTGAGGCGGCGGCGTTCGTGCAGCTTGCGGCGCAGCTCGGATACCTGCGCTTCTCGGGGTACCGGATGGCGCTTGAGCGCTCGGGCCTGCGCAGCAAGATCAATCTGGTCAATCCTGCGACCGGCGGCATCGCAGCCACGATTCCCGATAAGCATCCGGGCCGTCTAATGGGCGGTGGCGTGAACGTCGCACGGCTGCTGGCGAACACGCGAGCGCTGCCACCAGCCGGACCGCCGCCCGATGTGGACAATCCTGAGCTACTTCGCGGGGCCCTGCTCGCACTCGCGCTGCGCGACGAGACGATCAGCGGAGCCCAGGCAGGCGAGGTAGCGGACCGAGCGCTCGAGCTGATGCGTGCCGGCAGTACTTCCGATCCACTGGCAGCGCTCGAGTCCGCGAAGCGAGCCGAGCTCGAAGGCGGCGCCTGACGCGATCATCGCAGCGCCTCTGCGATCGCGTCGATCGCCCGCTCAATATCTCGCGACGCCACATCGAGGTGCGTGACGGCCCGAATTCGGCGGGCGTCGAAAGCCTGTAGCTCGACGCGCTCGGCTACCCGCGCTACCAGGCCCGGCGCGTCATCGACTTCGAAGATGACGATGTTCGTCTGGACCGTAGCCGGATCGAGCTTGACGCCAGGAAGCACGGCGAGTCCCTCGGCCAACTGGCGCGCCAGGACATGGTCCTCGGCGAGGCGCTCGACATGGTGATCGAGGGCGTACAGGCAACCCGCGGCGAGGATTCCCGACTGGCGGAAGGCGCCACCGAGCATCTGCTTCCAGCGCCAGGCCTCGTCGATGTCGGCGCCAGAGCCCGCCAGGACTGCTCCGACCGGTGCCCCAAGTCCCTTAGTGAAGTCGATCCAGGCCGTATCGAAGCCACGTGCGTACTCCCGCGCCGGGACACCGGACGCGACCGCGGCGTTCATCAGGCGCGCTCCATCCAAGTGAGCTCGCAGGTCGTGGCGGCGGGCTACCTCGAGCACCCCGCGAATCGTCTCCAGCGGCCAGACTCGGCCGCCACCCCGGTTTGACGTCTGCTCCACGCACACCAGGCGCGAGCGTGGCGCATACCGGCTGTCACCCGTCCGGATCGCAGCCTCGAGCTGCTTCGGGGTGAAGACGCCACGATCGCCGTCGAGCGTGCGGATCATCGCGCCAGAGAGCTGTGCGGGACCGCCCGCCTCGAAGCTCACCGGATGCGCATCACGATCGACGAGCATCTCGTCCCCACCCGGGCGGATGTGCAGGCGGATCCCGATCTCGTTGCACATCGTCCCGCTAGGGAGGAACACCGCTCCCTCGTGTCCGAGTAACTCGGCGACGCGCTCCTCCAGGGCGCGGGTCGTCGGGTCGCGCCCACGCTGTTCGTCGCCGACCTCGGCTGCAGCCATCGCCGCCCGCATCCCGTCAGTAGGGGCGGTCTGGGTGTCGCTATAGAGATTGATCGGTGGCATCTGGGATCGCCGAAGAGCGTAAACGCCCCAGTGGATCCCACCGTACGATGCTCAACGCCGCGCGGGAATCGATCTATAGATCGGCCTGCCGGGCCGAGCCTCGAAGGAGACCCGGCCTCGACAGACCCGCGGCTTAGTAGATCCCGGGGGAGGGGTTCTTGTGGTGCTTGTGCTTGGGCTTTGGGCACCACGGGTTGGCGGGCACGCCGACGCATGGGTTGGGCATCGTCGTCTGCGCCGGCGGGAGCTTCAGCGTGACCTTTCCGTGCGCCGGATAGTGGGCGACCACGCCGGCAGCACAGCCCACGCCCGCCGCGCACGAGACCTGGCTAAAGAACGTCTTGTCGTACGAGTTGGAGGTGTAGTTCTGCCCGCACTGGCTGTTGTTGTTGATGTTCGCGGGGGCGCTGGTCAGCGTCCCCGACGTGTCGACGTTGCCGTAGAAGCAGTTGCTGTCCGGGTTGTAGTTCAGGCCTGACTGGGAGTACTCGGCGATATCACCGTTCGAGGCATTGCCGAAGAAGCCATTGTGGGTGAACGTGTTGTTCGCGAACTCGCTGCCCCAGACATCGAACCAGCAGAACGGCTGTCCGGGCTTCGACAGATCAACGCCGCCCTGACAGTGCTCGATCGGAGGCGGTGTCTCGGTATCGGGGAATGGGACGAAGATGATGCCCCAAGCGCCGTTGTTGACGATGCGGTTGTGGACGAAGATGTCGTCCCGTCCGCCGTAGATGGTCATTCCCGTACCCGGTACGGCGAAGGCCGCGATGCCCTGAAGTGGCACGTTCGCGTTGTTGTTGTCGTGCACATAGTTGTTGACGAACGTCCAGCAGTCGTGGGTCCGCTGGATTCCGGTCACGTAAGGGTTCGTTGCATTGCCGGGGCACACGCCGTCCTGGGGGGAGGGGGCATCGTCGTTGTTTAGGTCACCCGTCGCGAAGCCGGTCGTGTTGTGGTCCCACTCCGAGTTCTCGACCAGGATGCGGCCGCCGGAGTTGGTGCCGGAATAGCCCTGGGGCGAGCCGACGCCGTGGACATGGTTCAGAGTCATTTCGCAGTCCGGGCAAGCTCCGACGTAGAACGATGAGTCGTTCATGTTCGACGCGTAGTCGTAAGCGAACAATCCGTGTCCTGGAGGCGCTGTGTTCGAGGAGTAGATCCCGTACGAGGCCGACGGCGTATTGCCGTTCTTGAAATAGGTGGAACTCGCGGTGAGGTACGCGCCCACCCAGTTGCCGAGGCTGCTCTGTGTTCCCGTCGATCCACCGCCATCCCACCAGATCTCGTTGCCGCCGCCGAGGTCACCGTTGGGGAAGTTGCAAGCCGACAGGTTCTCGATGTTCACGTTCCGAGCCTTGTAGACCAGGATCCCGTTACGTCCGCCCGGCTTGCCGGCGTGGTCCTTGGGGCCGAAGATCTGGGCGGACCCGGTCCGGGCGCAACGCGGTGTTCCCGCCTTGGTCCCGTCGACCCACACGCCGTTTCGATTCATGCCGCGGATCCACAGTCCGGACTTCGTGATCAGGACCGCGGCGCCAGCCTGGTCGCCGCCATGGGCGCCTGACGGCTTATATGTTGCGGTCGCCTTGTAGTCGCCAGGCCCGACCAGGATCCAGTCGCCGCCTCGGGCGGCATTCACCGCGGCCTGGATCGTCTTGTACTGGCCCGGGATCCCGTGGTAGGTCCCGACCAGCAGCACGCGGGCAGAAGCCGTCTGACAGGCCACAAGCGTGCCAAGGGCTAGCAATCCAAAGGCGAAACGACGCATTTAGCTCCTCCCGGTGGATACAGCTCCAGATAGTCCAATCGGTCCAGCTCCGGAGCGTCGGGCGCGCGATCTTACAGCTTTCACCGGCATGCGCATCCCCCTAGGCGCTACCGCCTGCGGCCGCTCAGCGTTGCCCCCGTCCCGGTGGATGCGGGCATCACGCTGCGGCCCGCCGCCCCGATCATGGCCCGGATCGAGCGCCGCTAGTAGAGGGCGCGCGATCCGCCCCCGGTGCTCATCAACGAGTGCTAGGGCGCCCTACGGCGCAATCGGGGTCGCGGGTCGCAGAGCCGGGGTCGCCGGCCGACCGAGGGCACTCCTGCCTCGGCGGCGATTGGTATCGGCATCAGTCTTTGGCGTTCTGGTGGCGCATGGGCCTACCAGAACGCCAATCCTCTGAACATCCACCCAATCTCGCGGCCACAGAGCTCAGTACCGGGACCGCTGGGCTCAGTCTGAGGCGCGGCTTCCCGTGTCGCGTGATGATCACCTGCTCGCCTGCGGCGACGCGATCCATCCACCAGCCGAGGTGCTCTCGAAAGACGTGCGAGCCGATCGTTGTGGGTACGTCGATAGACCCGGCCGAGATCAGGGCGGGTGACGAAGAAGTGGAGCTAGTCGGGCTCGAACCGACGACCTCTGCCGTGCCACGGCAGCGCTCTCCCAGCTGAGCTATAGCCCCTTCGAAGTCGAAGCTGGAAGCAAGGTTAATGCATGCTCGCTGTCCGTTACGGGCATCGGTCAGACGCAGCGACAGACTGTCCTTGCCGGCTGCGACCGATGCCGGGACCAGGTAGCAGCGGTCGAGGTCGCCGCAGTAGACCCCGAACAGGTCAACCTCGTCATCGGAATACGGCATCCGTCGGTAGCCGCTTGGCCGGAGTGAGCAGCTGCTGACAAACGCTCTCACCACGTCGCCGGCGTCGTTGAGCTGTCCCCACTTGCACTGCACTCGCCACAGCTGCCCACCGATGTCGAGCGCAAGGTCGCATCGGCTGTGCTCGCTGACCGGCTTCCAGACCCGGACGCCGGCCTTCATTGCCGCGAAGATGATCGCCTGCTCGGCGATTGTGCCTTTGTCATCACAGTCAAGCATCGAACATATGTTCGCACAGGTATCGGACGGAACGCGGACCGGCTAGGCGCGCCGAGGTCGGTGCGGGCCCTGGTCAGACAAGCCAAGACCGACCGGCGAACACACAAGTAACCTCATGAGCTCGCCATGTCTGACGAGCGCTATGACCCCGCCCAGATCGAGCCAAAGTGGCAGGACGTTTGGGAGCGCGAGCGCACTTGGGAAGTCTCGAACGACCGGACAGACCCACGCGAGAAGTCATACGTCCTCGAGATGCTGCCCTACCCCAGCGGCGAGCCGCACATCGGGCATCTGAAGAACTACGCGCTGGGCGATGCGATCGCGCACTTCCATCGCCGGACGGGACATCGGGTGCTTCACCCGATGGGCTACGACGCGTTCGGCCTGCCGGCGGAAAACAACGCGATCAAGACTGGAGTGCATCCCCGTGTCGCAACCGACCGCTCGATCGCTGCCTACCGCCACTGGTTTCACCGCTGGGGGATCTCGATCGATTGGAACCGGGAGTTCGCGACTCACCAGCCGTCGTACTACCGCTGGACACAGTGGATCTTCCTGCGGTTGCTGGAGCGTGGACTGGCCTATCGAAAGCAGGCCGCCGTCAATTGGTGCCCGAATGACGCAACGGTGCTCGCAAATGAGCAGGTGATCGACGGACGCTGCGAGCGCTGCGGCTTCGAGGTCGAGATCCGCCAGCTCGAGCAGTGGTTCTTCCGGATCACCGACTACGCGGATCGCCTGCTCGACGACCTCGACACGATCGAGTGGCCTGAGCACGTCAAGACCATGCAGCGCAACTGGATCGGGCGCAGCGAAGGCGCCGAGATCGTGTTCCGCTGCGAGGAGCTGGGGATCGACTATCCGGTGTTCACAACCCGCCCCGACACGGTGTTCGGCGCCACGTTCTTCGTGATGGCTCCCGAGCACCCGAACGTGTTCAAGCTCGCTCAGGGAACCGATCACGAAGAAGAGGTGCACGAATATGTGAACCGGGCGCTGACGGACTCGGTTCAGATCCGAGGCGCGGCTGAGAAGCCGAAGACCGGCGTCAGGCTCGGGCGAACGGTGACAAATCCCGCCACCGGCGAGCAGATTCCGATGCTGGTGTCCGACTACGTCCTGATGGAGTACGGCACCGGGGCGATCATGGCGGTCCCCGCCCACGACCAGCGCGACTACGAGTTCGCGGTCGTGTTCGACCTGCCGATCCGGCCGGTTGTGGCGCCGAAAGACGGAGAGCTGCCCGGGGGACAAGCGTACATCGCCTACACCAGCGACGAGGTCCTAATCAACTCGGGCCCGTTCTCAGGGCTCGATGCCGTCGAGGGCGGGCGAAAGATCGTCGAGTGGCTCGAGCGCGAGGGGAAAGGACGCCCCGCGGTCAGCTACAAGCTTCGCGACTGGCTCCTCTCGCGCCAGCGCTACTGGGGATGTCCAATACCCGTCGTTTACTGCCAAGGCTGCGGGATGGTTCCGGTGCCGGACGACGCCCTGCCCGTCGAGTTGCCCGAAGTCGAGGACTACAAGCCTCGAGGCCGCTCACCGCTCGCCGCCGCCGAGGATTGGGTCTCGACCACCTGCCCGAGGTGCGGCGGTCCAGCCCGCCGCGAGACCGACACGATGGACACATTTGTCGATTCGAGCTGGTACTTCCTGCGCTACTGCGACGCCCGCAACGACGAGCGCCCTTGGGATCGCGAAATCCTGAACCGATGGATGCCGATCGACCAGTACATCGGCGGCATCGAGCACGCGATCCTGCACTTGATGTATTCCAGGTTCTTCGTCAAGGCCCTCGCCGACCTCGACCTGCTCGACATCCAGGAGCCATTCCGGGCATTGTTCACCCAGGGGATGATCCTCGGTCCCGACGGCAACAAGATGTCGAGCTCGAAGGGGAACGTGATCCTGCCGAACCCGATTGTGGACCGGTATGGCGCGGATGCCGCTCGCTGTTACGTGCTGTTCATGGGTCCTGCCGAGCAGGACGCCCCGTGGGCCACGACCGGCATCGAGGGCGTGCACCGCTTCCTGTCGCGCCTGTGGCGGCTCGGAGCTGAGCTGCGCGATCCCGCCGCGGGCGCCGAGCCTCCGGCCGACCCAAGTGGGCCTGGACGGATCATCGTGCGCAAGGCCAACTGGGCGATCCAGAAGGTCACCGATGACCTGCGAAGGTTCGGCTTCAACACAGCGATCTCGGCCATCATGGAGCTGATCAACGAGATCTACCGCCATACCGACGCCGACGCGCAGGTGCGTAGGTTCGCCACCGCGACAGCGGCTTCGCTCGTATTTCCGTTCGCGCCCCATCTCGGTGCGGAGATCTACGAGATGGTGACCGGGCGCCGGGTGTGGGAGGAGCCATGGCCGGAAGCGGATTCGAGGATGCTCGCCGCCGACACCTTCGAGCTCGTCTGCCAGGTCAACGGCAAGGTACGCGACCGCGTGCAGGCGCCTACCGGCGCGCCGGACGACGAGCTCGAACGCCTGTGCCTCGACACGCGCGGGGTTCGTGCGCAACTCGACGGGCGAGAGGTGTCGCGACTGATCATCGTGCCGGACAAGCTCGTCAACATCGTCGTTCGCTGAGCAGTTGGGCGAGAGCCCCTACATCGCGTAAGCGGGCCGGGTGACGCAACTCCGAGCGAAGGGCACGCCGCGGAGGCGGTCGGAGACCTGCTCGCGCTCGATCTTGCGCGCGAACGTCTCACACGCCGGGCAGGTTCATAGACTCGGTCGCAGGTGCCGACGTTCAAGCCCGCATACCTCGTCCATGGTGATGACCACGGCCGGATCGCCGAGCGTCGCGGTCGCCTCCGCGCGCTGGCAGAGGCGCAGAGCGGAACGGCGGGCGTTGAGCTGATCGAGGGGGACGCGGCCACTCCGGCGAACGTCGCTGCGGCGCTGAACGCGCCAACCTTCGCGCTGGGCCGTCGCTTCATCGTCGTCGACGGCGCCGAGCGATGGAAGGACAAGGACCTCGAGCCGCTCGCGAAGGCTCTTGGCGAGCCGCTCCAGGACGTGACGGTCGCGTTCTTCGGTCGCGAAGACACCCGCGCGAAGGCACCCGAGGGACTCCATAAGCTCGTCAAGAAGGCAGGCGGCGACGTCAGCGCGGAGTTGAGCGTCAAGCCGTGGGAGCTCCCGAAGTGGGTGGTGGCTCGCGGCCGGGAGCTCGAGCTGGAGCTGGATCCCGATGCGGCCCGCGCCCTTGTCGCGCACGTCGGAGATCGCCAGCAGAGACTCCAGCGCGAGCTGGAGAAGATTGCGCTCAGCTTCGGACCGAGCGGGCGGGTCGGAATCGATGAGGTTGAGGCGATCGCTGCGCCGTCGGCCGAGCGGCGGGCGTGGTCGCTCGCCGACGCGCTCGTCGCAGGAAACGCGGTGGCCGCGACCCGCGTCTACCTCGAGCTTCGCGCGCAGGGCGAGCGAGTCTCCGGGCTTCTCTACTGGATGGCCCAGCGGGTCCGCACCGCGCACGAGATTGCAATGGCGCTCGAGGTCGGCACCCCGGAAGCACAGATCAAGCGCACGCTTCGGATGCCCTCACGCGCCGCTGACCGGCTGATGGTCGAGGCTCGCCGGACTGGCACCGAGCAGCTTCGGCAGGCGCTGGAGGAGATCGCCGATCTCGAGCTTGGCTCGCGCGGCGGCGGCTCGGGCGCAGCCAGCGAGGACACGGCTGCCTTGCGGGCGATCCAGCGGATCGCCGGATAAGACCGCGGTCGGGCCGTGCCGCGGTCGGGGACTCAGGCGGGGGCGCTGCGCTGGCCGGGAGCGCTACTCCGCGGCTGCGCCGCGGCGGATCCGGGCCGCGCGCGACTTCTTGCGGGCGCCGGTGTTGCGGTGGATCGCGTGGCTCTTGACGGCCTTGTCGATCGCCTGGACAAGCGTGCGGTGCTCGACGTCAGCGACCGAGTCCTCGCCAGCGGCCACTGCACGCTCGAGTCGCGTGAAGTAGGTCTTGATCCGCGATGTGTAGCGGCGGTTCTCGAGGCGCTCGCGCGCCGCGCGCTCGATCCGCTTCTTTTGTGAGTGGATGTTCGCCATACGAAGAGAAGCCGCGGTCTGCTTGCCGCGGCACGCCCGTACTATAGCGGCCAAGTGTCTGTGGATACCGTCGCCGGCGGGGAGACGCCAGGGCCTCCGCCTCCTTCTCCGCCGCGACGGCGAATAGCCGTCA
>CATPAX010000251.1 GCA_955652215.1 uncultured Solirubrobacteraceae bacterium
CAGCCTGTCCTGGTCATCGGTGATCTCGACCTCCCACACCCAAGTGGTGCGACCCCGGTGCTTGCGGGACGCGGTGGCATGGATCGTGCCTTCCTTGATCGGCCGCAGAAAGCTCGTCTGATTCGAAAGCCCGACCGCCACGCTGCCTTCGGGCATCACGTGGTAGGCGGTCCCCCACGAGGCCAGGCTCTCGGCGATCGAGGCGTACACGCCGCCGTGAACTAGCCCGGTGGGCTGAAGGAGCTCCTCGCGGACTGACACGCGCCCGCTGACTGTCGCCTCCGAGAGCTCGGTCAAGGACAGGCCGAGAATCCCCTCGAAGGCGTAGGTCAGCGCGAGTGGAAGCTCGAGCTCCTGACCGAACGGTGGATCGCTGTCCATGCGCCGGCACTTTACGGAGCACTACGGTGGGCTGCGCTCGGGCTCGGCCGTCCCGACCGCCGCGTCGAAGCTGCGGCTTCTCTACCCTACCCCACCCAATGGCCTTGCTCGACAGCCTGCCCGGCGATCAGCGCGCCGTGCTCGAGCTCGTCCTGCGGCAGGGCCGCGGGTATGACGAGATCGAGCGCCTGCTGTCGATCGACCGCACCGCTGTCCGCGCCCGCGCGCTCTCGGCGCTCGACGCAATCGGTCCGTCTACGGCTGTGGACCGGCAGCGGCGGGCGTTGATCGCCGACTATCTCCTGGGGCAGCTCCCGCCACGCGTCAGCGAGGATGTGGCCAGGCGAATTGCCCACTCGCCGGATGAGCGCAGCTGGGCGCAGGCGCTGGTATCCGAGCTCGCACCCCTGGCGTCAAGGCCGCTTCCGACGATCTCAGTCGACCACGAGAACGGCAGTGCGCCAGCCATGCAGCAGGACGCACTGCCCGCAGGAGCGCCCCGCGACAGTGCGGGACCGTCCCCCGAGCGGCCGGCCTCCCGACGCGGGGGCGCGATCCTTCTCGCCGTCGGAGCGCTGGTGGCGATCGCAGTGGTGGTGATCCTGCTCACCCGGAGCGGGTCTGCTCACAAGAGTCCTCCGCCCCCGGCCGCTGCAAGGTCTTCCACTACGCCTGCCACGGCCAGTGCCGGTGCGACGACACCAGCGACAAGCACCACGCCGCCGAAAATCCTCGCTGCGATGAACCTCCTTCCGCCCTCACGCAGGGGCAGAGCCAAAGGGGTGGCCGAGATCCTCACCGAGAGAGGCACCCTGGCGGTATTGCTCGTGGCCTCGGGGCTGGCTCCCAACACCAAGCACGACATCTATGCGGTTTGGCTGTACAGCTCGCCCTCGAGGTACGTGCGCGTCGGCTACGTGCAGCCCGGCGTCACCAGCAACGGGAAGGTCGAGAGGCTTGGTCTGCTACCGGCAAATACCGCGCGCTACAGCCAGCTGCTGGTGACGCTCGAGCCCCAGCCGCCCCCCTCGCACCCGAGCCGAGTCGTGCTCTCCGGGAGCTTCAAGATCCACTAGCCCCGCACGCGCGCTCGAGGCCCTCGAGCGCCTCGTCGAGCTTGCGAGCCGCAGCCCGGCGGACCAGCAGGCCACCGGTCCGCGAGTAGCCACGCAGCTTCTGGTGCTGGGCGATCGTGACGAGCGTCCCACCCTCCGCGGAGGCGAGGGTGACATCGGTGATCGATTCGCCCAGGACTCGCTCGAACGGGGTCCCTGTCAGCTCCTGTTCCCAGCAGCGGCGCCAGGGGCGCTCTGAGACGAGCAGATGAAAGTCGGCTCGTACCGGGCGTCCCCGCTTCGTCACGAACACGTCGGTCCAGCGATCCTGGTGGACGTCCTCGACCCGCGTGACCCCGGGCCACCACCGCGGCAGGTGGTGGGGATCCTCCAGCACCTCCCACACTCGCTGCTGAGAGGCGGAAAAGGTTCTTTGCTTGGCGACCTTGGAAATCGAGACGCCGCTAAGCCGGTTGGGAGAGGGTACGGGGAGGCGCAGGAACGACATCAGGCTGAATACTCGCGGGGAAAGTCCGGGATGTCGCGTACGTATGAGCGCTGGTCCAGAGAGCTCATGCCGAGCCGACTCTAGGTAGCGATCTTGCGCAGGTCTCGAATCAACAGCAGATGCTTCAGGTGGGTGGTCACCGAAGCCAGGTTCTCTAGCGCCTCCACCGCCTCCTTGCGCCGCTCCGGGTTCCGTGAGCGCAATGCCGGAGCGAGGATGCTCTGCAGCAGCTGAGCCTCGCGGTCGGCCGAGCTTCGGAACACCCGCAGGTTACGGCCGCCAACGCCATACCGGGCAAGCTCGGAAACTGCCCGCACGATGTCCCGCTCGGTCTCATCGAAGTAGCGGACACCACCTCGAACCTCGCCCTTGATCACGCCGAACTCGACGAGTTCGCGCACCAGCGATTGCTCGGCGCCGGTCTCCTCGACCACATCCTCGAGCGAGTACAGAGCCCCCGGGTCGCGGCTGACCATCGCCCGGTGCATCGGCCGGCCGTCGACCGGCGCGGCAACCTCCCGCTCCGCACGTCCACCGGCGAGCTCCTGACGGATCACCCGGAGCGGCAGGAATTCGTCTCTCTGAAGCCTCAGGATCGTGCGCAGGCGCTGAATGTCCGATTGGGTATACAGCCGGTAGCCGCCCTGGGTGCGGCGGGGTGAGAGCAGCTTCTGGTCCTCGAGGTAGCGAATCTTCGAGATCGAGATATCCGGAAACTCCTGATGCAGCGCCTTGCAGACGGTCCCGATCGTGACCGCCTTCTGACGGGGGCGCTCGGCGTTCTCGGACAGGTCTGGAAGCTCCACCGCGGCACCGCTTGTATCTGACGTAGACATCAGCGACTGAGGAAGGCGAGTTTGTATTTGCCGATCTGGAGCTCGTCGCCGTCGGCCAGCCGGTGCGATTCGATCCGTCGCCGGTTGACGTAGGTGCCGTTGAGCGAGCCGCAGTCGTCGAGGTAGTAGTCGGCTCCCCGACGGACCAGGACCGCGTGGTCGCGCGAGACCGTGATGTCGTCGAGAAACACATGGCTGTCCGGACGGCGCCCCACCGTGAGCCGGTCGCCGTCGAGCAGGAAGCTCTCCCCCGCCCGGCCACCACCCGAGCGGATCACGAGGGTCGCCCCGCGAGCGATGACGTCCTTCAAGTCGAGCGCCTCGAAATCGCCGGTGTCGCTGAGGGTGTAAGACGCGGTCGTCTTGCCCGGCGAATCGGACTGCGCCAGGAACGCTCCGCAACGCTGGCAGTAATTGGCACCCTCAGCGTTCGCAAAACCACACTCGGGGCAGTGCAAGGCCACTGAATGAGTCGTGGCTACTCGATCTCTGCGGCCGGGACGCGGCCCGACAGGATGTCAGTCAGCTGCTGGACATCAGCCCCCGAGATGACAAGCTCGCCGCTCTCGTCTTTCTTGCGTAGCCGATTGACCAGCTCGGCACGAAGGATGTCGATCTTCCCGTGCAGGATCCGCCGCCTGTAGGAGATATCCCGCTCCTCCTCGGTCAGCTGTTTGATCAGGTCCTTCAGCTCCTGGTCGTTCAACGAACCAAGATCGGGGAACGTTTCCATATGTGAGGCTCCTCCAGCCCGAGGATGGACGGCGTTCGGGCGAGTATACCCGCCACAGCGCGAAGGGTCAATCTGAGCTTGAGACTTGCTCCGTGGCTTTGGAACCGCCGCCTGCTTTGCGCATTTCGCGAGCCCCCCGGCGGATGTAGAGCACGGTCGCCAGCAGCGACAGGAACATTCCCACGTACAGCATCGCCAGCGCCAGCCAATGGACGCCGGCCATCGCGAAAAACGGTGCTCCCATGATCGGGGCCACCCCGAGGCGACCCGCCCAGTTGATCTTCAGGTCGATCCCTCGGCGCAGCCCGTAGCGGCTCAGCGCGAGCATGAACAGCTCGCGCACCACGACAACAGCGATCGCCCATCGCGGGAGCAGCTCGAAGTGCCACGCCACAACCATCCCGGAGATCACCAGCAGCCGATCGACGATCGGGTCGAGCAGCGCCCCGAGCCGGCTGTACTGACCTGTCAGGCGGGCGGCGAAGCCATCCAGGTAGTCGGCCCAGCCGATCACCGCGAAGATCACTACCGCGAGGGCGTCCTGGCCGTGCCGGCTTGACAGCGCCAGCACCAGGAATACTGGAATGCCGGCGAGGCGGACAAAGCCGATCGCGTTAGGAATCGTCCATGGATTGAGCGGGCGTCCCGCCAGGGTCGCCTCCGGCGGCGCGCCCGAGCGATCGATACCGAATAGGCGGCGCTTGGTGAGCGGCGCGGGCATTCGCTGTGTGGCTCCCTAGCCGGCGGCGGCGTTCACAGGAGCTCCTGCCACAGCGTCGCCACGGCCTCCGCGGCGCCTTCGATCGGGACACCCCGCGTGGCTCGGCCGCGGCGGATCTGCACTTCCAGCTCCCCGGCTGCCAGGGCCTTGCGCCCAACCGTGACGCGTGCCGGGCATCCCAGCAACTCGGCGTCGGTGAACTTCTCCCCCGGTCCGGCATCACGGTCGTCGTAGAGAACGTCCAGCCCGAAATCGCGCAGCTCTCCGTACAGCCTGTCCGCCAATTCCCGCTCCTCGCTGCCGTTTCGTCCGAGCACCACGAGCTCGACGTCGAAGGGCGCCATCGAGCGCGGCCAGGAGATCCCCTGTTCGTCGGCGTACTGCTCGACGGCTGCCGCAGCCGCCCGCGCCGGACCGAATCCGTAGGACCCCATCCAGATCAGCTGCTCTCGTCCGGATTCGTCGAGATATGTCGCGCCGAGTGGCTCCGAGAACCGCGTCCCCAGCTTGAAGATATTCCCGACCTCGATTGCGCGCTCGATCCTCACCGCAGCCCCGCCCACCGTGTCTCCCGCGAGCACGGTGCGCACGTCCGCCCGCTCGAACTGGAAGTCCCGGCCCGGTTGCACCCCGCGGAGATGAGTGTCGGGGCGGTTCGCGCCGGTCACGTATCCCGCGCCCTCGATGCCCCCGTCCAGGAGGATCGGCAGCTCTGTGCCGACCGGACCGATGAATCCTGGCGGCCCGAGCCGA
>CATPAX010000252.1 GCA_955652215.1 uncultured Solirubrobacteraceae bacterium
ACACCGCGTCCGGAACGATCTCCCGGTATCTGATCAATGGCGACGGATCGCTGAGACTCATCGGCAGCACGCCGCTGAGCCACTTCGGCAAGCCGTTCGATGCTCGCCTGAGCCCGGATGGTTCGACGCTGTACGTCGTCGACGCTGCCGGTCAGATCAACGGGTTCGCGGTGCATAACAGCGACCTCTCGGAGCTGCCGTCCTCACCGACACCTGCCCCGGGGGCCCCGTTCGGCCTCGTCATCAACTAGGGGGGCGCCGCCCCACAGTGCGAGGGCCGGGGAGCGCGAGCGCTTTCCGGCCCTCCGCATGTCTGTTACGTTCGCCGGGATCACATGACCGAACTGCTCGTGCTTCAGCACATCGCCTGCGAGCCTCCCGGTGTCTACGAAGACGAGCTGGTCGCTTGGCAGGCAGGTCTCCACCGCGTCGAGGTCGACGAAGGTGAGCCGATTCCCGACTGGCGCAAGTTCGGCGGCATCATCGTGATGGGCGGCCCGATGGGTGCATACCAGGAGGACGAGCTCCCGTGGCTGTCATACGAGAAGCAGCTCCTGGCGGACGCCGTGGCTTCGGGCACGCCGGTGTGGGGGGTGTGTCTGGGAGCCCAGCTTCTGGCCGCGAGCCTTGGCGCCCGTGTCGGACCAGGCGGCGAGCCGGAGGTCGGGGTGCTGAGAGTCCGCTGCACCGAGGCGGCCCGCACCGACCCTGTCTTCTCCGACCTGCCGCCCGAGTTCAAGGCGCTTCAGTGGCATGGCGACACCTACGATCTTCCTCAGGGCGCCGTGCAGCTCGCGCGCTCTGACTCTTACGAGCAGCAGGCGTTCGTCGCCGGCCGCGCCTACGCACTTCAGTTCCACCTGGAGGTGACGAGCGAGCTTGCGACCCTGTGGGGCGACGTTCCTGCCTACGCTCGGAGCCTCGAGTCGATCATGGGCGAAGGAGCACTCCCGCGACTGATCGCCGACGTACACGACAGCGAGCACGAGATGACGGGTCTCGCCCGCGGGCTGTTCGCGAGATGGCTCGAGCGCGTGGTCGGCCTCGAGCGTCCCGTAGCGGCGCCGGCATAGCCACCCCGAGCTCTAAAGTCGCCCGATCGGCACGACTGTAGATCAACGTTCGGGGTCGAACCCGCCCCTCTGGGGATGGGGTGCCCTCGGGCTGGCCGGGTCGCTGCTCGTGACGCTGACGAGTCCTTCGCTCGCGGGCCGCGGAGTCAGCTGGGGGTATCGCCTCTCGCTCGGCCACGGCACTGCGGAAATACTTCTTTACGTCGGCCTGGCGCTGCTCGCCGGAGCCTGGCTTGGGCTGGGACGGACGATCTCGGGCGCCGCCGACCCGTCGCTGAACCAGCTGCGGCTCCTCGGCGCCGCCTGGTGTGCGCCGCTCCTCGCGAGCGCGCCGCTGTTCAGCCACGACGTGTACAGCTACCTGGCCCAGGGGACGATCCTGCACCTTGGGTTGAACCCCTACCACACGGTCCCGGCTGCGCTGGCCGGCCTCGGACGCCAACACCTCCTTGCCGGAGTGTCCCCGTTCTGGCGGCACACGACGGCGCCCTACGGCCCGCTGTTCCTCGGGGGTGTGAGCGCGGTCGTGTCCGTCACTGGCTCGCACACGACCGCCGGGGTGCTGCTGCTGCGCGGTCTCGAGCTCGGCGGAGCAATCCTGCTGGCGATCTTCGTCCCCCGGCTCGCGCGCTCGCTCGGGAGCGATCCTCGCCGCGCGCTGTGGCTCGCGGTGCTCTCACCGCTGGTGCTGGTGCAGCTGATCGGTGCAGGGCACAACGACGCCCTGATGGCAGGCATCACCGTCGCAGGGGTCACCCTCGCGGTCCGGGGAAGCCCCCTGACGGGGATTGCGCTATGTGCCCTCGCCGCGACGGTGAAGCTCCCAGCGGCCGTCGCGGTGCTCTTCATAGCGGTGACGTGGGCGCGGTCGATGCCGGATCGGAGGCAGGCGCTCGCGGCGTTGGGCCGCTCGGCGGCTGTGGCCATCGGGGTGCTGGTGCTGGTCAGCCTGGTCATCGGCGTCGGCGCCGACTGGATATCGACCACTGTCTTCTCCACGCCGGAGCGCGTGCGTCTCGCGATCACGCCAGCCACCGCCGTCGGGCGCACCCTCGCTGGGCTGATGCACGACGCGGGCGCAGTGGTCAACGCGCGCTCGCTCGAGGCGGCGCTGGCCAGTGGTGCATTCGCGCTGACCGTGGCGGCGGGGGTGATCGTGCTGTGGCGCACACGCGCTGAGACGATGGTCCGCAATCTCGGGCTGCTGCTGCTTGCGGCGGCAGTGACCGGCCCCGCCGCGTGGCCCTGGTACCTGAGCTGGGGGCTCGTGCTCGTCGCCGCCTGCGCGGGGCTCCAGCGCTCCCCCGTGCTCGCGCTGACTGCCGTCGTCTCGGTGTTCCTGGTCAAGCCGGATGGCATCCTCGCTCTGCCGCTCTCCTCAGCGCCCGTTGTTCTGGCTGTCTATGGGCTGGTCGCCGCGGGTGTGTGGCACCGGTGGAAGCGTCGTTCGGGCAAGCAGCGGACGGGCGAGCTGGGCGCGGCCGGGTCCTCGGTGCTCGCGGAGTCTTGAGGATGAGCTCCGGGCACGCGGCCACGGTGAGGAGCGACCAGTCGGCGCCGGTACGCCCGGCCGACAGCCCGTCGCGGCCTCCGGGCGCGAGCCGCCTGCGCGAGATCCTCGTCTACGCCGTCCCGGCCGTGCTCGGGGGGATCCTGTGCTCGATTGGGCTGACCTCGCGCAGCCTTGGGTTCGATGAGGCTGCGAGCGTCACAATCGCCGCCCAGCACGGCTCAGCGCTCGGCGCGGCGCTCGCGCACGATGGCGGCAACATGTCGGGCTACTACCTGCTTCTGCATGCGCTTATCGGCGTGTTCGGCAACGGTCTGCTCGTTGTCCGCCTGCCCTCGGTCCTGTTCGCCGCCGCGTCGGCGGGGGTGGTCGCCCGACTGGCGCGAACGCTGTTCGATCGGCGCGTCGGGCTGATCTCGGGCATCCTCGTGGCCGTCAGCCTGCCGCTTGTGTTCTGGGGCCAGAGCGCCCGTGGCTACGCGCCGATGGTGGCCCTGACCGCCGTGTCGTATCTCGCGTTCATCTCGCTTGTGCGAAGACGCGAGCAGGAGCGGCTCGCGCTCGGACCCGCGATTGCTTACGCACTTGCCACGTCGCTCGCGGTCTACGCAAGCTTCGTCGCCGTCCTGGTGATCCCCGCTCAGCTGCTGATGTTGGTGCACCGTCGCCGAGCGCTTGCACCGGTGCTGTCTGCCCTCGGGGTCTGCGTGCTCTCGTGGATCCCGCTGTTCGTGCTTGCCCTCTCGCGCGGTTCAGGTCAGCTGTTCTGGGTTCCGAGGCCAACCCTCAAGGTCGAGAAACAGGTACTCGAGGCCCTAACCGGCGCAGGGCTCGAGCCGAGCTTTCACGCCACCGCGACAACCCTCTTGCTACTCGCCCTGACCAGCGTGACGCTGCTCGGGGTCGCGATCACGATCGTCGCAGGCGCCCGGCGCGGCGATACCCGATGGGGAGACTGGCTCGTTCTCGGCTGGCTGGCCGTCCCCGTCGCCCTCGCGTGGCTTGAGTCACTGGTCGGGCAGCCGGTCTTCATACCGCGGAACGTGCTGATGGCGAGCCTGCCCGTGGCGATCCTGCTCGCGCTTGCGGTCACCGACCGGCGCGTGCCGACCCTCGCCGGTGGAGCGCTGCTGGTCGTCGTGCTTGCTCTCAGAGCGACCCAGGTCGGCGCGAGCTATGGCGTCTCTCCGGAGGACTGGAAGGCCGCCACGGCGTATGTGCTGGCGCGCTCGAGCAACTCGGACTGCGCAGTGTTCTATCCGTCCGATGGGCGTATGGCGTTCCGTTACTACCTCTCCGAGCCGGTGCCGCGCGGGGCACCGTCACCGATCCTGCCCGCCGCCCCGTGGAGAAGTTCTCCCATCTATGTCGAGAACTACGCCTCGCTCACCGAGGCCCAGCTGCGCGCGCTTCCGCGGCGCTGTCCTCGGCTGTGGCTGATCTCAAGCCACGAGGGTCAGGCGAACGGCCCGGCCGGGACGCGGGCGAACTACGCTCGCTATCTCCGCCTGCGCGCCGAGCTCGCGCGAGAGTATCCGCGACGGATCAGCACGAGGTTCGGCTACGCGAGTCCTGTCCACATCGAGCTGTTCGAGCC
>CATPAX010000253.1 GCA_955652215.1 uncultured Solirubrobacteraceae bacterium
AGCCCCGAGATGATGTCGATCGCTTCGCTCAGCATCCGGTGGCGCATGCCTGCAGCCGGCCAGCGCTTCCCGACGACGTGCTCGTTCAGGTTCTCGCCCGCCCCCAGGCCGAGCCGGAACCTGTTGCGCGAGAGAATCTGCATCGTCGCTGCCTTCTGGGCGACCACCGCGGGGTGGTAGCGGATCGTCGGACAGGTTACGTAGGTCATGAGCGGAATCCGCTCAGTCGCCTGCGCTGCAGCTCCCAGGATCGACCACGCGTATCCCGAATGTCCCTGCGAGGCCAGCCACGGCTGGTAGTGATCGCTGATCACCGAGAAGTCGAACCCCGCCTGCTCCGCCTGGGCCACATCGCGCACCAGCTGGTCGGGCGGCGACTGCTCGCACATCATCGTGTATCCGAAGGCTGTCACGGGTCATGCCTTACCCCGGCCCGAGCGCCCGCTAACGTGCGCCACACATGGGCATCACAGTCGTCGGCTCGATCGCGTACGACGCGGTCAAGACCCCATTCGGAGAGCGCGAGCGCATGCTCGGAGGCGCGGCCACGCATTTCGCCCTGGCCGCGTCCTTCTTCGACACGGTTCACCTGGTCGGACCGGTGGGAGACGACTTCGGCGACGACCAGCTCGCGGCGCTGGCCACGCGAGGGTCAGACATCAGCGACGTCGAGCGTGTCGCGGGGGGCAAGACGTTCTTCTGGAAGGGCGAGTACGGATGGGACTTGAACACGCGGGAGACGCTCGCGACCGAGCTCGGCGTCTTTGAGCAGTTCCAGCCGAAGCTCTCGGAGGCCGCACGCAGCGCCGACGTGCTGTTCCTGGCCAACATCCAGCCACGCCTTCAGCTAGACGTGCTCGAGCTGTGCAGCGCCGCGCGGTTTGTGGCCATGGACTCGATGAATTATTGGATCGAGACCGCGCGCGACGAGTTGCTCGAGGTGATCGAAACGGTCGACTGCGTGCTCCTGAACGACTCCGAGCTTCGCCAGCTCACCGGGAAGCCAAGCCTCGTGGGGGCCGCGCGCGAGATCATCGGCATCGGGCCGTCGGTAGTCGTTGCCAAGCAGGGTGAGTACGGAGCCGCGCTCTACACCGCGGACGAGTTTTTCTCACTGCCCGGATACCCGCTCGAGACGGTGGTGGATCCGACCGGGGCCGGGGACACGTTTGCCGGAGGCTTCGTCGGGCACGTCGCCCGGAACCTCGGCCGAGCGGCGGACCATGGGGTGCTGCGTCAAGCGATGGCCTACGGCACGGCGCTGGCTTCGTTCAACGTCGAAGAGTTCGGGACCGAGCGCATGCCGCGGCTCACCTTCGAAGAGGTCGTGGGCCGCGTGGAGGAGCTCCGGCGAATGACCCACTTCGAGGCCGACACGGAGGCGCTGTCGTGGCCGTGATCATCGACGGCCGCGCGATCGCCCAGCGCCTGCGCGATCGGGTCACCGAGGATGTCATGGCTTTCGCGGCCGAGCATGGCCGCGCTCCCGGTCTGGCGACCGTGCTGATCGGCGACGACCCCGCCTCAGCCGTGTATGTGGCCGCCAAGCGCAAAGCCTGCAAGGAGGTCGGGATCGAGAGCTTCCACCACCACGTGGCTGCCGACGTGTCCCGCGATGAGGCACTCGAGCTGATCGACGCCCTCAATGCCGAGGATGCGGTCAGTGGCATTCTCTGTCAGCTACCTGTGCCCGAGCAGCTTGATGGCGCCGAGCTCACCGGCCGGATCGACCCCGACAAGGATGTAGATGGCCTGACCGTGGTCAATGCTGGACGCCTGGCCCTGGGGCTGCCCGGCCTGCGGCCGTGTACCCCAAGCGGGGTGATGGTGCTGCTGGAGGAATCCGGGATTGCCCTGAGCGGCGCGGCGGCGGTCGTGGTGGGGCGCTCGAACCTGTTCGGCAAGCCGATGGGACAGCTGCTGCTGGCCGCCAACGCCACGGTCACAATGTGCCACTCGCGGACGCGCGGCCTCGAAGCGGTGTGCCGGACCGCCGATGTGCTGGTGGTCGCCGCCGGAAGGCAGCACATGGTCAAGGCGAGCTGGGTCAAGCCAGGGGCGGCGGTGATTGACGTCGGGATCAACCGCACGGACGATGGCCTTGTCGGCGACGTCGACTACGTCGCGGTCGCGGAACGCGCAGGGGCGATCACGCCCGTCCCCGGGGGCGTAGGGCCGATGACGATCGCGTGCCTGATGGCGAACACTGTCCAGGCCGCGAGGGTGTACGCCGCCTCAGGCGATCGCGCGTCAGGCGATCGCGCATCAGGTCATCGCGCCGAGCCTGGGCTCCCCGTCTAGCGCGTCCTGCTCGCCGGGCCCGGGTCGCTCCGAGAGACCGAGCGCGAGCAGTTGATCGATCAGTGCGAGTGCTTCGGAATGGGTCGCGGCCGAGTGTCTGGAGAGCGCATGAACCGCGTGGGTCCCGATCGCGTCGATCGGTGGCTCCCGCCGCACGCCAACGCCGCGGATAGCGGGTGGCAGCATCCGGCGTGGCCAGCGGCGCAGCCGAATCTCGTAAGCCCACTCGAACAGGTGTTCAATCCGAGCCTGCTGAACGCGTGCGGTCGCGCGGGTGCCGACGATCTGCGACGCGTACCTGTAGAGGTCCTGCCGGCGCGCGTCGTCGATCGAGTCGTTGTAGGCCCGCAGAAATGAGGCGATCACCGGACAGGCGCACGCCGGGTGGTCGGTGAACTGCTCGCCCGCAAGCATCGAGGCAAGCTCCATGACGCAGGCGCCCTCCTCGGGGGAGGTGTGCTTTCCCTTGCTGAGCTTGATCGTCTGGTGGGAGATGGTGGACATC
>CATPAX010000254.1 GCA_955652215.1 uncultured Solirubrobacteraceae bacterium
CCGCCTGCTGGGGTTCGCGGCGCTGATCGTGCTCGCGGTCGCGGGAATCGTGGTGGCGGTGTTCTGCATCGGTACCGGCACGCACGGCCCCAGCCTGGGTGGCCTGGCCAGCCTTCTGTCGCTGTCGTCGGTTCGCGAGACGGTCGGGCGGGACCTCTTCAGGCTCGCCCAGCCAGGCTCGGTGGCGGTGATCGCCGGTCTTTGCGGGCTGGGCGCAATCCTGCTGGGGCTGCTGCTACTGGCCGGAATCTTCGTGCCCCGTCGCGAGCGCTTGGTGCAATTGGTCAGCGACGAGCGCGGAACTATCGCCGCCCGCCGGCGTCCGCTGGCGCAGGTGGCCACGGCGATCGTGGAACAGGTTCGAGGTGTCACCGACGCCAGGGTCCGGGTCCGTCCCCTCAGAAGGGCCGGGGGGAGACTGTCGGTGCGGGCGAGTCGAACCCGTCCCGCCGATCCGCGCGAACTGCAGAACGCGGTACGCCAGCAGCTCGCGAGCCTGACCGAGCCGTTCAAGCTGCGGGCCCGCGTCGAGGTCCCCCGGCGCGGGCCGCGGGTGCAGTGATGCTTCGCCAGCGAGTGCGCGAGCGGACCTCTGCGCTGGTGCTGGGCGGACGTCTGGTGACGCTGGTCCTCGCGCTGGCGCTTGTCTGGTACGGCCTGATGCTCGTGCTGCTCGCCGTGAAGATTTCTCCCGCCACGGTCGATTCGCTCAGCGGATACCGCACCGCCTTTCACTGGTTGGCCGGCCTGCGCCCGTCAGACGTGGACGGCGCGAGCACGCGTGCGGTCGTGGCGGGAGCCGGGGTGCTGTCGTTTCTGGTGTTCGGCTACCTGGCGTTCAAGCAGCTGCCCCACCCGTACCTGGCTCGCCGAGAGCTGTCGCTGAGCGCCGATGAGCAGGGCGAGGTCAGGGTCGAGCCCCGCGCGGTCGAACGGTTGGCCGAGGTGGCCGCCGCCGCCCATTCGCAGGTGACCGACGCCCGCGGGCACTATTCAGTCGATGACGTCTCGGTCGATGTGACGATCCGCCGCGTCCGCGACGTGGCCAGCACCCTGCGAGAGGCGCAGACACGCGTCACGCAGGCATTGGAGCTGCATGGACTTCCGATGATGCGCGTGAATGTCACCTTAACCGGCTTTGACCGCAGCAATCGAAGGGAGCTTCAATGATCACCATCAAGCACTACCTCGGCCTCCTGGGTTTCCTATTCGTGGCCGCGTGGATCGCCTTCAATTTCGGCGATGCCATCCTCTGCCTGGTCGGGGCTGGGGTGTTCTACGCCGCCGGTGAAGTCCTGCAGGGCGAGCTCGATCTTGGGGAGTTGCAGGCTCGCGTGCGACGCTCGCGCACGGCGCCCCGCTAGGACAAGCCCTGGTCGGGATTCTCGGTGGGGGTGATTGGCGACCGCGCCCCCGGGAACCCATAGACCGTGAATGTCCTGGCTGATGACGGGATTCTGCTCGCAGCCGCCCAGGAGGGCGACGTCGACGCATTCGAGGAGCTTGTTCGCCGCCACCAAGCGGCCGTCTACCGCGTGGCGATGCGCATGCTCGGATCCCGCGTCGACGCCCAGGACGCTACCCAGGAGACCTTCGTGCGCGCCTGGCGAGCCCTCCCCCGGTTTCGCCGCGACAGCGTGGTCAGCACCTGGCTTTACACCATCGTGACCCGCCGCTGCCTAGATCTGATAGCCGGCCGCAAGCCGACCACGGACTTCGACACGCTCGAGCTCCAGTCACAGACCGATCCGGCACGAGCGGCCGAGGAGCGCGAGCGTCTGCGCGCCGTGACCAGGGCAATCGGTGGCCTTCCGCCGGACCAGCGCGCGGCGCTGATCCTCCGCGAGTTCGAGGGTCTCTCCTATCAGGAGGTGGCTGACGTTCTGAACTCCAGCCTCGCCGCCGTCAAGGGGCGGATCCACCGCGCCCGGCTGACCGTGATCGGGCAGACCCAAGGATGGCAATGAGCTCGGCCCACGAGCGCGAGCGGCTCCCGTGCGGCGCACGCCTGGAAACGCTCCTCCTCCAGGTCACCGATGACGAGCGCCCGGCCGACCCCACTCACCAGGCGCACTGCCCTTACTGCCAGTCGACGTTGCGCCGGCTGCGCGCCGGCTGGGGCGGTGTGGTCGCCTTGCGAGAAGAACCGGTGGCCGTGCCCAGCCGCCTCACCGCCTTGATCATGGCTCGGGTCCGCGCGCTCGCCGCGCAGCTTTCCGATTCGATCCTGATCGGGCACCCATTCGGGGAGACACGAGTGAGCCATGACGTGATCAGCCGGGTGGTGGCACGCGCTGCCGGGTCCGTCCCCGGAGTGATACTCGCCTCGGCTCGGGCAATCTCCCTCGATCCGCCCGACCCCATCCGCCTCAGCGTCTCGATCCGGCTCGTGGCGCGCTTCGGCGCCAGGCTCGAGCCGCTTGCGGACGCCGTCCGCCACGCAATCCGACGACGTATCTCCACGTTGACCGGCGCCGAAATCGTGCGGATCGACGTGCATGTCGCCGACGTGGAGGCGCCGCGCGAGCGCTGAGAAGCCGGCCTCGGCCGCGCGGGCGGTGTGATCCTCAGCCAGGATGCCCGACACCTCTACACGTTTAAAAGGCGATCTAGTCGAGCGCATGAGGATCGCGCAGTAACGCTGTCACAGGCCAGCGCGGATAGCTCACGAGCCTGATGGCGAGCCAGGCGGATTGGGTGAGGCGACAAGGATCGCCCCCTCGGGCGCCGCCGCGGTCGCGGCCGCCTGCTCGGTCCCATCGTCGCTGGGGCGCCCGAGCGTCGTCCGAAGCGGTACCTCCTTCAGCAGCCACGACAGCACGAACGGGATCACGGCAAATGCGACACCCCACAGGAACACACCGTGAAGCGCCTGGGCGAACGCGCCCAGGAA
>CATPAX010000255.1 GCA_955652215.1 uncultured Solirubrobacteraceae bacterium
CAGCTCGAACTTCGTCCGCCTGATCACGACCTCGCGTTGGTGATCGGCGTAGTGGCTGATCAGTTCCCGGAGAGAGAGCGTGCGGGGGACGCCGTCGACTAGGGCTACGGTGTTCACCCCGAAGGTCGTCTGCATCGGCGTGTGCTTGTAGAGCTTGTTCAGTACGACCTTGGGGATCGAGCCGCGCTTGAGCTCGATCACCAGGCGCATGCCCTTGTCGCTCGAGTAGTCCTCGATGTCGGTGACCTCGGGCAGACGCTTGTCGTGGACCAAGTCGGCGATCTTCTGGATCAGTCCCCCGTCGCCACCCTTCTTGACCTGGTAGGGGAGCTCGGTGACGACGATCGCCTCCTTGCCCTGACCGATCGGCTCGATGTGAGCTCGGGCCTGGAGGCGTACGCGACCGCGGCCTGTGGCGTAGGCGTCACGGATCCCCGAGCTGCCGACGATGATCCCGCCGGTCGGGAAGTCGGGACCCTTGATGTGCTTCATCAGGCCCTCGACGTCGACTGTTGGATCGTCTAGGTAGGCGATGACCGCGTCGATCGTCTCGCGGAGGTTGTGCGGAGGGATGTTGGTCGCCATCCCCACGGCGATCCCGGACGAGCCGTTGACAAGTAGGTTCGGGAACCGCGACGGCAGCGGCAAGGGCTCCTGGTTCTTGCCGTCGTAGTTGGGAAAGAAATCGACGGTGTCGAAGTCGAGGTCGCGCAGCATCTCCCCGGCGATGCGCGCGAGGCGCGCTTCGGTATACCTCATCGCGGCTGGCGGATCATCGTCGACCGAGCCGAAGTTGCCCTGGCCATCGACCAGCGGATAGCGCATCGAGAAGTCCTGGGCGAGCCGCACGAGCGTGTCGTAGATCGCAGAGTCGCCGTGGGGGTGGTACTTGCCCATCACCTCGCCGACGATTCGCGAGGACTTCGCCCGAGAGCGGTTATAGGTGAGGCCCAACTCACTCATTGCGTAGAGCACACGGCGGTGAACCGGCTTCAGTCCGTCGCGTACGTCGGGGAGCGCACGGCCGACGATGACGGACATCGCGTAGTCCAGATACGCAGAGCGCATCTCCTCCTCGAGGCCGCGCGGCTCGATGTTGCCGCCGCTGAGTGCGTCGATCGTCGCCATCGTGTTACACGTCCAGATTCATGACACTGCGAGCGTTGTCCTCGATGAACTGCCGGCGCGGCTCGACCTGGTCGCCCATCAGCATCGAGAACGTCTTGTCGGCCTGCGCTGCATCCTCGAGCGTCACTCGGACGAGCGTGCGCCGCTCGGGGTCCATGGTTGTCTCGCGAAGCTGCGAGGGGTCCATCTCGCCGAGTCCTTTGAAGCGGTTGACCTCGACGCCCCGCCGGGCCAGCGTGAGCACCTCCTCGCGCAGCGCGCTGAATGTGAGGGCGCTGGAGGTGTGCTCGCCGAGCTTGATCGAGAATGGCGGCGTGCCGACGTGGGAGACGAGCTGCTCGTGCACGCGGAGTAGCGTCCTGTACTCGTGGGCATCCAGAAGCGCACGACGCAGGTGGTGGGTGCGGGCCAGTCCCGAGTTCGCCTCGATCGCGCGTACGACGATGTCCTCGGGATCCTCCGAGAGAACCTCGGTGGCAAACGGATGGCCGTTATCTGAAGGCCGGCGCATCAACCGGACGAGCGCCTCGGCGTCATCGACCTGCTCGTCGAGAATCCCCGACTCCTCGATGAAGGTCACGGGCTCATATCCGAACGACGCGCGCAGCGCCATCACCCATCCTTCGTACTGCTTCAGGAGATGGCTGAAGCGCTTCCAACGTGCCTCCGTCAGTGCGAACTGCCGGTTATAACGATCGAAGATCTGGAAGCGCTCGAGCTTTCCGTCGAGCAGGATCTCCTCGAGCTCTGACTCGCGCTCGATGTAGCGCTCGGTCTTGCCGGCTTTCAGCCTGTACAGAGGCGGCTTGGCGATGTACACGTAGCCGGCGTCGATCAGCGGCTGCATCTCGCGGAAGAGCAAGGTCAGTACGAGTGTGCGGATGTGCGCCCCGTCCACGTCCGCATCGGTCATCACGATCACGCGGTGGTACCGGGCGTTCTCGATGTTGAACTCGTCACGTATGCCGGTGCCGATCGCGGTGATCAGCGCCTGAATCTCCTGGTTCTGGAGCACCTTGTCGATCCGGCTCTTCTCGACGTTCAGGATCTTGCCTCGGAGGGGAAGCACCGCCTGGGTCGAGCGGTCGCGACCCTGCTTCGCCGAACCCCCGGCGGAGTCACCCTCGACCACGAACATCTCGCACAGCGACGGATCCTTCTCCGAGCAGTCCGCGAGCTTCCCCGGCAGGCGTGAGTTCTCGAGCGCGGACTTGCGTCGCGTGAGCTCACGGGCCTTGCGAGCAGCGGCACGCGCCTGGGCGGCCTGAACGGCCTTGCGAATCACTGCCCGGGCGTCCTGGGGATTCTCCTCGAGAAACTCAGCGAGGCGCGTGTTGACGATCGAGTTGACAAACCCCTGCATGCCGGGGTTGCCGAGCTTCGTCTTCGTCTGTCCCTCGAACTGCGGGTCGCTCAACTTCGCCGAGATAACCGCAGTGAGCCCCTCCCGAACATCCTCGCCGGTCAGGTTCTCGTCCTTCTCCTTGAGCTCTCCCTTCTCCCGTGCGTACTTGTTCAGTACACCCGTGAGGGCCTGACGGAAGCCTGCGAGATGGGAGCCACCCTCGATCGTGTTGATGTTGTTGGCGAACGAGAAGACCGACTCCTGGTAGGAGGAGTTCCACTGCATCGCGACCTCGAGCGCGCCCTCGTCGCTCTCGCCCGCAAACGAGATGACCTTCTTGTGAACCGGGTCGCGGTTCTCGTTCAGATACTTGACGAAGTCGACGATCCCGCCCTCGTAGCGGAACTCGGCATGGTGGCCCTCTCCACGTTCGTCGCTCAGCGTGATTTTCAATCCGCTGGTCAGGAACGCTGTCTCTCGCATGCGCTCCTCGAGCGTGGTGAAGTCGAGCTCGAGCGTCTCGAAGATGTCGGCGTCGGGCAGGAAGGTGATGGTCGTGCCCGTGGCCTTGGTCGGCTCGCCCCGCTCCAGTTCGGTGACCGGCTTGCCGCGTTCATATGACTGTCGCCAGTGATAACCATCGCGGCTAATCTCGACCTCGAGTCGCTCGGAGAGCGCGTTGACGACCGACACGCCGACGCCGTGAAGGCCGCCCGAGACCTTGTAGCCCCTGCCATCGCCGAACTTGCCGCCGGCGTGCAGAACGGTCAGCACGACTTCGACCGCTGGCCGCTGCTCCTTCTCCATGATCGCCACTGGAATCCCGGCCCCGTCGTCGATCACGGTGACCGAGTTGTCAGGGTGGATCTGGATCGTGACCTCGTCGCAGCGGCCGGCGAGCGCCTCATCAACAGAGTTGTCGACAACCTCGTAGACGAGGTGGTGAAGCCCACGCGGGCCCGTCGAGCCGATGTACATTCCGGGACGCTTGCGCACAGCCGACAGGCCCTCGAGAACGGTTATGTCCTCGGCGTCGTATCCGCCTGGTTTGTCTTGGCGCCCCGATGCGCCGCCGTCAGTCGCCAACGATCCTCCGATTACATCGGGACGCCCCGGATCCGCGCTTCGTGCTGCGCACCGGGGCGTCGAGAACTTGTGTACAGAAGAATAGCACATTGGAGGGTCGATATCGGGGTCTGAGGCGCCATCTTTTACCTGCAAACACGCCGAAAAACACGATCTCCGAAGGTCGCCCGGAAGGATCGTTGAGCGGCACCCTTGAGGGGCTCGGCCCGGCGGCCTCCACGCGGCACTGAGAGCTCCGTCCGCGGCGGTTCCGCGCAGCTCTCACAACCACTCCCGGGACGGCACCGCAACGCACCGTAATCGTGCAATCGAGGCGCCACTGAGCAGCTCGTTCAGCCGGTCGACGATCGACGGCGCCATCAGATCGAGCTCCTGAGCCCATACAGATGCAGAGCAAGACACGGTCAAGGTTCCCCCCCGCTCGCCTGTTGGCTGCGCTTCGGCCGCAATCGTCGCGCCGACCGCTTCCGGCCACACCCGCTGAATGCCCGCCAGCACCGTCTGTGGGGCAAGCTCGTCGCGGACCCCGTCCAGGGCGATCGACATCGGCCGCAGGCTCCGGCGGTGAGGGCTCACACCACAGCCTCCGCCAGTAGTCCTCCCTGGAGCACCTCGACGCGTACCACCTCGTCGGCGCCCCCCACCGGCACCTGGTCGAGCTCGGTTGCTGTAATCAGAGACTGACCCCGAGCGCTGCGCAGATGCTCGATCAGAGCCTCGCGCCGGCCATGGTCCAGTTCACTCATCACGTCGTCGAGGAGCATCAGCGGGGCTGCGTCGCGCACCGCCGCGATTGCCTGGCGCTCGGCAAGCAGCAGCGCGAGCAGGGCCAGGCGCTGTTGCCCCTGTGACCCATACGCACGGAGCTCCCTACCCTGCCGTTTGAGCAGCAACTCGTCGCGGTGTGGCCCGTGGGAGCTAAAGCCACGCTCGAGATCGCTCTCCGCGCGTTCCGCGATCTCTGCCGCCAGCTCCGCGGGGCTACTCGCGCGAGAGCGAGGTCGGTAATGAAGCTCCGGATCCCCATCGAGCCCGAGCTCTCCGGCGACGGCCTCGAAATGAACGTTGATTGCTCGAACCGCCGCCTCCCGGTCGCCCATCAACGTAAGGCCGTACCGGGCCAGCTCGCTATCCCAGGTCGCGAGCGCCGCGCGACTCGCCTGGCCTGCGCGGATCCTCGAGATCAACGCGTTGCGCTGTGCGAGCGCTTGAGCGTAAGAGCGGCGGGTCGCTGTCCTCGTGGGCCACATTGCAGCGACGAACTGATCCAGGTGTGCGCGCCGCACAGTCGGTGCCCCCTTGACCAGCTCCAGCCGGTCGGGAAGGAACACACTCACAAGTGGACGGGCGGCCACCTCGAGAAGACCCTCGGTCGGCGTCCCGTCGACGTGAATGCGCTTCGGTTGCCCTGGAGCGAGTCCCACGGTCAGCTCGTGCGGCCCGTCGTCCCCGCTAACCCTGACGGCCACGCGCGCCGCCTGCGCCCCAAACCGCACCACGTCACGCTCGTTGACGGTGCGGCACGACCGGCCTGTACAGCCGAAGTAGAGCCCCTCGAGCAGATTCGTCTTACCGGCGCCGTTGGGGCCGAACACAACGGTCAACCGCTCACTCAGATCAATGCGTACCTCCTGGTAGTTCCGGAAGTCGCGCAGGCACACGCCGACGACGAGCATCAGTCCCGGGCGCTGCGGGCGCCCTCTGTCGTTCTAGAAAAGGCCTCGCCGGGCACCTACACGTTCAGGCGGATCGGCATGATCAGATACTGGAAGCGACTCTCGTCGGCCGCCTCGATCAGTCCGGGGCGGAGTGGGCTGATCAGCTTCAGCAGCACATCCCCCTCATCAATCGCCTCGAGGCCGGCTCGGAGAAACTCAGGGTTGAAGCCGATCTCGAGCGGATCGCCGGCGAATGCCACCGGGAGCGACTCGCGTGCCTCCCCGACGTCGGGGGTCTGGGCTGAAACCGTCAGCTCGCCCTGCACGAACGACAGTCTCAATGGAGCGTTCTTCAGTGCTAGAAGGCTGATCCGTCGCACGACGTCCGTGAGCTCGTCCGAGGAGATGCGAAGCTCGTGCTCGAAGCTCTCCGGGAGAAGTTGGCGGTAGTTCGGGAATTGGCCATCGATCAACCGTGAGGAGAGGGTCACTCCGCCGAGGACGAACAGGATCTGGTTCTGGCGCACGCTGATCTGCAGCTCCTCGTCCTCGACGTGGGCGGCGACTCGGGCGAGCTCCTGGAGCGCGCGGGCCGGGACGTTGACCTCGAAGGAGGACTTCAGCGGCGCCTCGAGGGCCGTCTCCTTGACGCTGAGCCGATACGAGTCGGTGGCCACCATCCGCAATTCGCGCTCAGACGCAGACACGAGAATCCCCGTGAGCACCGGACGTGTCTCATCGCGCGATGCCGAGCCCGCCACTTTCAGCGCCGTCGAGACGAAGGCATCGGCCGCCAACGTCAGCGCCGACTCGGGATCCGGGTCAGGAAATGGTGGGAAGTCCTCACCCCGCAGCGTGCGGATGTGGAAGGTCGCGTTGCCGGAGACCACCTCGGCGTCCTGCTCTGCCGCGCGAAGCTCGATCGAGACTGCCGGTGCTGGGAGCGAACGTACTACATCAAGTAGTAGGCGAGCGGGGAGCACCAGCATTCCCTCACGCTGCACCTCGGCCTCGAGCGGGACACGTAGGCCGACGTCCATGTCGGTAGCTCGCAGCTCACACGAACCAGCGACGGCGTCGAAGCGGACGCCCGACAGCGCTTGGATCGCACTCCTGGTCGATGCAACTCTGCTAACGGTCTGGAGCTGCCCGAGCAGAGCATCCCGCTGGAGGGATATCTTCACGATGGATACCTCTTAGGAGGATTAGAAGTCATAGGGGGTGTTGAAGGTGTGGAGAATCGCATGGTTGCCTGCACCGAGCGGGAAAGTTGTTCTCCGGACGGGGGAGGCAAGTCTGTCAATAGCGCCGGTCGCTTTGGCCCGCGCGAATCTGATCAGAGATCGCGGTTACGTCGGCGGCCGCCTGCCGATCGGCTCGCAAACGCTCCGCGACCTTCTTGCAGGCATGTATGACCGTAGCGTGATTGCGACCGCCGAACGCTCCACCGATCGCGGTCAGCGGGGCGTCTGTGAACTCACGGGTGAGGTAAATCGCGACCTGTCGAGGCCACGCGATCCGGGCTGCGCGGCTAGGGGAGATGAGCTCGGGCACCGACAAGCCATAATGGGCCCCGACCGTCTCCTGCACGTCCACCGCCGACAGCGATGTCGCCGCTGACGGCGGGTACATGCCATCGAGCACTGTTGTAGCGAGCGCGACGTCGATCGGCTTGCGGGTGAGTGAGTGGTAGGCGACAACGCGGATCAACGCTCCCTCCAGTACCCGCACGTTGTTGGTGACGCGCTCGGCGATCACTTCAAGCACCCCCGGATCGGCGAGGGGGACGCGGTCGATCGCGGCGCGCTTTCTCAGGATCGCCACCCTGGTTGCTAAATCTGGCGGGCGGATGTCGGCCACTAGTCCAGACTGGAAGCGCTCCCGGAGCCGTTCCTCGACGTCCACCAGTTGACTGGGAAGGCGGTCGCAGGTCAGAACCAGCTGTCGCCCGGTCTCATACAGCGAGTTGAATGTATGGAAGAACTCTTCCTCGGTCTTCGCCTTACTGGCCAGGAACTGGACGTCGTCGATCAGAAGTACGTCGGCGTCGCGGTAGGCACGCTTGAACTGCTCGATGGAGCGTGAGCTGAGAGCGGTGATGAAGTGGTTTGTGAACGCTTCGACGGTCGTGTAGCGAACCACCGCGCCGCCACCGAAAGCGAGCACGTAGTTGCCGATGGCGTGCAACAGGTGCGTCTTTCCCAAGCCTGGTGGGGCGTGCAGGAAGAGAGGGTTGTACGCCTGTCCCGGGAGCTCGGCGGCCGCCAATGAAGCGCCATGGGCGAGCCGGTTGCCCTCGCCGATGATGAACTGGTCAAAGCTGTAGCGCGGATTCAGGGTCGCGACGGCGGGCGCTGCCGGTCTGGGCGCGGCCGCGAGGTGCCCGCCGCTGCTCTCCGCCGTGAACTCCACGTGAACCCCATCGCCAAGTACGGAGCGCGCACCGCTCTCGAGGATGCGGGCGAAGCGCTTCGAGACCCACGCTCCGATCGAAGGCGGCGCTTTCAGTGTAAGTATGTTTGCGTTCAGCGATTGCACCTCGATCGGAGCGAGCCAGATGTCGTAGGTCGAGGCGCCCACGGTACGGCGAAGGTGCTCCTGGATCTCATGCCAGGCGGGAGCAACCTCGAGGTGCGCCGGCAGCTGCAATCGACTCCTTATGGGAGGGTTCAACGAGATTTGCGAGGCCCGGGTGCCGAGCGGCCGGAGGCCGAATATACCAACGCTCACACGGCTATCTGAGGTCCGAAAGAGGGCTTGGCGCAAAGCGCGAGAAAAAGGGCATGAACCCCAGTCCGAAGGACCATCTTGGCGCGAGGTGAAGGTCGAAGTGAGCTCGATCGGCCAGCGCCGAGCGGGGATGGACAGGGCTCGAAACCGCGAACAGAGGCCCGGTAGCCCCGGCGGTTCGGTGCGTATACTGGGCGACGGCCGAGGAGGCCAGACAGCATGAAGCGCACCTACCAGCCGAAGAAACGCAAGCGGGCCCGTACTCACGGATTTCGCGCGCGTATGCGAACCCGTGCGGGGCGGCTCACGCTCAAGCGCCGGCGCGACAAGGGTCGCAAGCGCCTGACGGTCTGATGCGCAATCTGCACAGGGCCCGGCCGCGGCCGGGCCGCGGGAGGCTATCTCGCAGTGCCGACTTCGACCGGGTGTTTCGCAGTGGCCGCTCTCACGCCGGAAGGGAGCTCGTGCTCTACCTGTTTCCGAGAAGCGACGACGCCGGCCCCCCGCGCCTCGGTCTTTCCGTGTCGCGAAAGCTCGGCGGCGCGGTCGACAGAAACAGGGTCAAGCGGTTGCTGAGGGAAGCATTTGCGCTCGAGAGCGGACGGCTGGCTCCGGCAACCGACGCGGTGATCGTGGCTCGGACAGATGCCCGTTCACTGGCCGAGCGTGAGGGGCTTGAGGGGATCCGCCGCGCCTTGTCCGACTTGATCGAGCGCGCCGGTTGTCCGTCCGCAAGTGAGGGCGGCGGTACATGAACGTGCGCTCGGCCGGAGTGGCGCCGATCAGGGCGTATCAGCGCCTGGTGGCGCCCGCGCTCGGCCAGCGCTGTAAGTACTACCCGTCGTGCTCGGAGTACGCGGCGCAGGCGATCGGGCGGTTCGGCATACTCAAAGGGCTGGTTCTCGCCGCCTGGCGGCTACTCCGGTGCAATCCCTGGAGCCACGGCGGCTTTGACCCCGTAGACGCCCAGCAGCTATTCCGATCTCAGGGCCCGAGCGCCTGATCATGCTTCCGATCGCCAACATCTTCCAGCCGCTGATCACCGTGTTCGAGGCGGTGCTCAAGTTCTTCCACGGGATGGGGGTGCCGTGGGGATGGTCGATCGTGCTGCTGACCGTAGTCGTCCGTGCGGTGCTCGTCCCGCTCACCCTCAAGCAGTTTCGCTCGATGCAGAGGCTTCAGGCGCTGCAGCCACAGCTGAAGGCGATCCAGACGAAGTACAAGGATGACAAGCAGCGCCAGCAGCAGGAGATGATGAAGTTCTACAAGGAGAACCAGGTCAATCCGTTCGGCTCGTGCCTGCCGCTGGTCGCACAGCTGCCGGTCTTCATCTCGCTCTTCTACATGCTGCGTTCGAGCTTGCGGCAAGACATCTGCCCGCAAACCCAGGCTGCGTACAAGGCGCATTTCCTAGCCGTTCATGGGACGCACACCACAGCGACAACGCCGTGCGGCCCGCACAACGGCGCGGGATTCCTGTTCATCTCAGACCTCACGAACCACGCCGTTGGGGCAACGCTGATCGTGCTGATCGTCCTGTACATCGGGACGCAGCTCGCCTCTTCACTGATGATGTCCAACCCCACCATGGACCGCAATCAGCGGCTGATGATGATGTTCCTGCCGGTGTTTTTCGTGTTCTTCATCATCGGCTTCCCGGCGGGTGTGCTCGTCTACTGGATCACGACCAACACCTGGACGATCGCCCAGCAATACGTGGTCCGCAAACGCATCGGTCCGCCACCAACAGCACCCGAAGCACCAGCTGGTCGCGGTGGCGGCGGATCATCCGGCGGCGCGGATGGTGGTGGGGGCGGCGGCCGCAACGGGCCTCAAGTCGACGGAAATGGCTCCGGATCCGGAGGGCTCGGCGGCCTCCTGCGCGGAAGGATCCGGGCTCCAGAGCCGGCTGGGGTTGGCGCCGGAGGAGGACAGCGAGGCTCGGCACCGCCACCCCCGCCCCGCAAGAAGAAGAAGCGCGCGGGCCGCAGACGGTAGGTTGGTGCGGTGATGAGTGACGCACAGGCGCGGGTTCGTGAGATGCTGGAGCGGATCGCCGACGAGTCGGGCGTGCAAGCCGCAGTCGAGGTCCGCGAGGACGACAACGCAATTACCGGGACGTACGTAGGCGACGATCTCGGGCTGCTGATCGGTCAGCATGGAAAGACGATCGACGCCATCCAGCACCTCGCATATCGGATCGCCTTCCGCGGGCAAGAGGATCGCAAGCGAGTTGTTGTCGATGCCGCCGGCTACCGGGAGCGCCGGGAGGTGGCGCTAAGGGCGACGGCGGATCAGGCGGCTGAGTCCGCGATCCATGATGGGCGACCCGTCGCGCTCGAGGCTATGAGCGCACTCGAGCGCCGGATCGTCCATGAGCACCTGGCCGGGCGCCACGACGTCGAGACGTACAGCGAAGGGGATGAGCCAGGGCGGCGGCTAGTCGTTGCCCCTGTCGTGGCTTAGCGGCTGGCTTGCGGGGGACTTCGCCCCGTACGCCGCCGGTGAGCCCACGGCGTTCGTCAGTGTCGGCCTGGCGCTACAAAGG
>CATPAX010000256.1 GCA_955652215.1 uncultured Solirubrobacteraceae bacterium
ATGAAGGCGCTGTTCCTCACCCCTACGCTCCGCACCGGCGGCGCCGAACGGCAGACGTCGATCCTGCTTCCGGGGCTTCGCGAGCGCGGGGTCGATGCCCGGATCGTCGCGCTCGGTCAAGGAGGCGAGCTGGTAGCGCCGCTGCGCGCCGCGGGCGTGCCCGTCGAGGTGCTCGGTATGCGCAGTAGGTTCGACCTCCGCGCGCTCGCACGCTCGCCGCTCATACGCCACTTCAGGCCCGATGTCGTCCTGAGCCGCGGCGTCAGTGGGCTGTACGTGGGGCACGCAGTCTCCCTCCGGGGGGATGCGGCGCACATCTTCAACGACCATCGCGGGGTTGGGGTCGACTTCTCGCCACGTCGTTGGCTGATGGTCGGGGCCCTCGCAAGACGATTGCGGGCAGTGATTGTTGTCTCCGCGGACCAGGCAGACCGATGGCTTCGGATGGGCTGCCGCGCGGAGCGCCTGGTGGTGATTGCCAACGGGGTTCCGACTGAGCCGATCGCGGCTTCCCGCGCGGAGATCCGGGAAGAGCTCGATGTGCCGCGGGACGCCGTGATGGCGCTGATGGTCGCGAACCTGCGCCCGCTCAAACGCGCTCCCGACTTCATCCGGGCGGTGAGCGGAGCCCGGGAAACCTGCCCCGATCTGGTCGGTGTGCTAGCTGGCGACGGTCCCGATCGCCGCCTCATCGAACAGCTCGCCGGAGAGGACCATGCCGTCCGCGTGCTTGGCTACCGGGACGACGTGCCGCGCCTGCTCGCGGCTGCGGACCTCCTGGTGCTCACGAGCGAGAAAGAGGCACTTCCGATGGCGGTCCTCGAAGCTATGGCAGCCGGACTTCCGGTGCTCGCCACGCGGGTGGGAGGCATCCCGACGGTCGTGAGCGAGGGCGAGACCGGCGTGCTGGTGAGGGCCGGGGACGTGCCCGCCCTCCGAGCCGGCCTCGTGCTCCTGGCCGAGGATCCAGAGCTTCGCCGCTCTCTCGGCGCCGAGGGCCAGCGGCGCTGCCTGGAGTCCTGGGGCGCCGAGCAGATGATCGACGCGTACTTTCAGGTCATGCGCGACGCTGTCCGCCGATGATCGGAGCAATCGCGCGATGGGTGGTCTCGACGCTAGACCGCCGGGGATGGCTCACCTGGGAGAGCACCGACCCGGCCGCCCGCATACTGATCCTCACCAACGCCTGGCCGGACCGGCAGTTTCCGGCCCGCGCCGCCTTCATGCGCTATTCGTTCGAGGGGCTGGCCGCGGCAGGCGTGCCCACGGACGTCCTGTACCTGCGGGGCTATCGGGGAAAGCGCTCCTACCTGCTCGGATGCCTCGTGATGGCACTGCTCCGGCATGCCGCCCCCGGTAAGTACGAGCTCGTTCACAGCCACGGCGGCGAGACCGCGCTGGTGGCCCGGTTCTTTAGCTCGGCCCCGGTACTCGCCAGCTATTGGGGCACGGACCTGCTCGGAGTCGGGGAAGGCCCCATCGGTATCCGAATTCGCTTCGGGCTGCGAGCCAGACTGCTGAGAGCTCATGCCCTCCTGATGACCGCCACCACCACCAAGTCGGCAGAAATGGAGAGCGTGCTACCGAGGCGCGCTCGGACGCGGAACTGGGTGATCGCTGATGGAGTGGATCGCGCCCGCTTTGCCCCCGGTGACCGTGGGCTGGCACGGCGGGCGCTGGGCTGGAGCAGCGGCGCACCAGTTGCCATCTCAGCAGGTCGACCCGTCCTCTCCAAACGCTTGTGGCTCGCCGAAAGTGCCGTCAGCCGTGCGGCAAATGAGATCGAAGGGCTGACCTGGCGCGCGCTCTCCGAGGTCCCGCCCGAGCAGATGCCTGATCACTACAACGCCGCCGATGTTCTCGTCCACACCTCGGCTAGCGAGGGGTCGCCGAACGTCGTGAAGGAGGCACTCGCCTGCAATCTGCCCGTAATTGCCACCGCCGCCGGCGACATCCCCGAGCTGCTGCGAGGCGTTGAGCCGTCGGCAGTCTGCGATGCGAACGCCGAGTCCCTCGCCTTGCAGATCGTGAGCGTGCTGCGAGCGCAGCGTAGGAGCAATGGACGGGAGCGCACCGCACACCTCGGTCTCGACCGGGTGGCCGAGCGCACCATCGCCTGCTATCGCAGCCTTGGCGTGACCCTGACGGGCTCCTGATGGGAGGCGGCTGTTTCCCACGAGCTGACCGCGTCGATCTGTTCCTCCGGGACGACTCGATCGTTCCAGGAGCGCAACAGCCACATCCCCGGCGCGCGCCGAAGCTCCTCGGGTCGGATCGGCAGACCGAGCGCGAGCTTCACTTGGAGCAGCGGAACATTCAGTCCCGCACCGATCGTCAGGCCCATGGCAGCCGCGAACTTCGGGTTGCATTCGAGGAAGTAGCAGCGCCGATCATGCGTGCAGCGAATCAGCTGCACGTTCGCCTGTGCAGTCAATCCGAGCGCCTGGAGTGAGTTTCTGGCCGCCTCCTCGATCTCAGGGTCGTTGACCGTCACGGCCTTGTAGGACTGGCCCGCGCGTACCTCAACTCGAATCCGCGGGGCCACGGCCAGGACCTGCCCGTCGGATGCCACCACTGCATCAACGGTGTATTCGGCCCCGTCGATGTAGTCCTGGACAAGCGGCTGCTCGCCCGCTCTGGCCAGGGCGCCTGGCAGCTCCGTGCGTTCCCGCACAATGCTCACTCCCTCCGAGCCCGTCCCGGTGGTCGGCTTGACGACGACCGGGAGGGGCAGCGAATCGAGAGCTGCAGGGTCATGGAAAGCGGGAACCGCCACGCCGTGCTGGGCGACCGCGCGGGCGCTCGCTCGCTTGTCGAGGGCGAGGGCGACGGCCTGCGGCGAGCTCGAGAGCACCTTGACGCGGCGCTCGGTTTCGAGGCGGACCGCCGAGTCGGCGAACAGCTGCAGCTCGAAGTTAGCGATCGGGGCCACCACATCG
>CATPAX010000257.1 GCA_955652215.1 uncultured Solirubrobacteraceae bacterium
CGGCCACCGAGCTCCCTCGGCTCGGCCTCGGCGAGCACGACCTCGTAGCCCCGCTGACCCAGGGACACCGCGGCCTCGAGCCCGGCGGGCCCAGCGCCGACGACGAGGACTTTCCTATCGCTCGCCTTCGGCCGGATCCGCTCCGGGTGCCAGCCGCGCCGCCACTCCTCCCCGACCGTCGGATTCTGCGTGCACCGCAGCGACGAGATCGTCCAGTCGCTGGCCACGCAGATGTTGCAGCCGATGCACTCGCGGATGTCCTCCCAGCGGCCCTCCCGAATCTTGTTCGGCAGGAACGGATCGGCGATCGACGGCCGGGCTGAGCCGATCAGGTCGAGCACGCCTTCGCGGACCATCCGCACCATCGTGTCGGCCGAGGTGAAACGGCCGACGCCCACGACCGGCTTGCTGGTGAGAGCTTTCAGCCCGCGTACGTACGGCTCCTGATAGCCCTCATCACCGAACCTCGAGGTCAGCGAGTCGAAATCCCAGTCGCCGACCATGAAGTCCCACACGTCGGGCATCTCGCCGACCATCCCGAGCAGCTCCTCGATCTCGCCGCGCTCGAGGCCTCCTTCGCCGATGAGCTCGTCCACGCAAATGCGACAAACCACGGCGACACGGCCCTCGGCGAGCTCGAGCGTGTCCTCCAATACCTCCCGGAGCAACCGCGCACGGTTCCCCAGCGAACCGCCATACGCATCCGTCCGGGTGTTGAAGCGACGGGACAGGAACGTCTGAAGCGTGGCCAGGGCATGGCCCGCGTACACGTATACGAGGTCGTATCCCGCCCGCATTGCCCGCTGCACCCCCTGGCGATGCCAGCGCCGCAGATCGGCGATGTCGCGCAAGCTCATCGCACGGGCCTGGACGGGGTGGGTCCCGGCGACCGGCATGGCCGCGACTCCCATCGGTGGTACCCGCACCTCGAGGTTTGCTGCGGTGCGACCTGAGTGCACCAGCTCGCAGCCGGCCAGAGACCCGTGCTCGTGCACTCGCTCCACCATCAGCTCGTGCATCGGCAGGTCGTCGTCGTCGATCAGGCTGCCCTCGGCGAACGGCGCCAGGTCACTTGCCCAGTGGAACTCCACCTCCTCCGTACAGACCACCGCCCAACCGCCCTCCGCCTTCACGCCACGCATCTCGGCCAGCGCAGCCGGCCGAAGGTGGCCCATCCCGTTGCAGTGAGGCACCTGGAAGAAGCGGTTGCGGGCCGTCACCGGGCCGAGCTGCACCGGCTCGAACAGCACGTCGTAGCGAGAATCGCGGGGACTCATCGGACGGTTGCCCGCGTGAATGACGCACCAGCCATGGGATTCCCGTGTCCGCGCAAGGGCGTCAGTATGCGGCGTCAGCGCGGCGCGCGCGGCGTGAGCCCTGAACGAGGGATCCTCTGCGACGGGCGAGAATCGCTTGCCGCAGGAAGCGCTCGGCCATGTTCCGGCCGAGCTCGTTCCAGTCCTTGATCCGCTGCCCGCTGCGGGCTCGGAGCTCGTCGAGGTCAACCTCCCTCGCGTCCGGATCCTCGTCAGAATCCTCGATCCAAGCAAGCAGGTCCCGTCGGGTGACCTCGGAATGAAACTGGATCCCCCAGGCGCACTCGCCAATGCGGAACGCCTGGGTGCAGGCCGCGCTGCGCGCCAGCGGGGTCGCGTCGTCGGGCAGCTCGACTTCGTAGCTGTGCCAGCCCAGGGCTTCGAAGCTGGGAGCAAGCGGACCCATCACAGGGTCGGCGGTACCGTCCCGGTTGACTTCCACCTCGTACCAGCCGATCTCGGGCTTGGGCGCTCGCGAGGCCTTACCACCGGTCGCCTGAGCCAGCAGCTGTGCACCGAGACATACCCCGAGCAGCGGGACTCGTCCGTGCACGAGCTCGGCCAGCAGCTCCCGCTCGCGATCCAGCCACGGGTGCGTCTGTGTCTGATCCGGGTGCATCGCGCCTCCGAGCACGATCACCGCTCTGTACTCGCGCGGGTCTCGAGGAGGCGGAGCCCCGCCTCCGATCAGCCACTCATCGAGCTCCGCGCCGGTGGCGCGGATCGCTTCGGCGAACACCCCAGGGCCGGCGTCTGGCTGGTGCACGATCGCCAGGACGTGCGCGTGCTGGCCCGTAATCTTGAGAGCACCCCGGCGCCGATCGTCAGCGCGTGGCGCTTTCTCGCCGTTCATCTCGAGACCACCTCGGTGGTTGCTCGCGGGCGTCGACTTGTTGCCTGATCCGCATAGGTCGTCCGGGCCAGCTCGAGCAGCTCGGCCGCCGCCGGCGAATGACGCCGTCCGTCGCGCCAGGCGAGCGTGATGTCTCGCGTCAGCGAAGGGTGGGTGAGCTGTAGCACCGACACATCGGCTCCAGGCGATACGGCGTCGGACCGCGGCAGGATCGCGACGCCCATCCCGCGAGCGACGAGACGACGGATCCGCTGGCTCTCGTTCGATTCGAGCTTAACCTGCGGCTCGAATCCGGCAGAGCGGCCCGCTGCGTTGAGCAGCTCACGCAGGCGGGCGCCTTCGCGGAAGCTGATGAACTGCTCGTCCTCGAGCTCTGACATTCGCACCCGCCGCCGCCTGCCGAGCGGATGCTCGCGCGCGACGATCAG
>CATPAX010000258.1 GCA_955652215.1 uncultured Solirubrobacteraceae bacterium
GCTCGCGCGGTCTACCCCACGACCCAGCAAGCCGACTTCGACGTGAGGAGCGTGACTGACATGAACTTGGAGCCCCGGACCCGCTGGTTCGCTCTGGTCGTGCTCTGCTCGGGTTCGTTGATGATCGTGCTCGATTCCACGATCGTGAACGTGGCGCTGCCATCGATCAGAAGGGACCTTGGGTTCTCGCCGACCTCGCTCGCCTGGGTCGTCAACGGCTACTTGCTCACCTTCGGCGGCTTTCTTCTGCTCGGAGGACGGCTCGGAGACCTGTTCGGCCACCGCCGCCTTTTCCTGAGCGGGATCGCCCTGTTCACGCTTGCGTCCCTGGCCTGCGGCTCAGCGACATCGCCGGGAGTCCTCGTCGCGGCGCGAGTGGTCCAGGGGTTCGGGGGCGCGGTCGTTTCCGCGGTGTCGCTGTCGCTGATGATGTCGCTGTTCGTCGAGCCAGCCGACAGGGCGAAGGCGATGGGCGTCTTCGGTTTCGTCGCCGCTGGAGGCGGAACGCTCGGCGTGCTGCTCGGCGGAGTCCTCACCAACTTCTTGAGCTGGCACTGGATCTTTCTGGTCAACGTCCCGATCGGGGTCGGCGTTTGTGTCCTGTCGCTCAAGGTGCTTCCGGCAGCGGCCCCGCAGGCTGGGCGCCGGCGCCTCGACGTGACTGGTGCCGTCACCGTTACCGCGGCACTGATGCTCGCCGTCTACGCGATCGTCAATGGAAACCGCGCCGGTTGGACATCGGGCCAGACCCTCGGCCTGCTCGCCGCAGCGGCGGCACTGCTCGGACTCTTCCTTGCGGTCGAGTCGCGAGTCCGCTCTCCCTTGATGCCGCTCGGGCTGTTTCGGCTGCGCAACCTCGCCACCGCCAACCTCGTCGGTGTGCTGTGGGCAGGGGCGATGTTCGCCTGGTTCTTCCTTTCGGCGCTCTATCTGCAACTAGTGCTCGGATACAGCCCGCTGCAGGTCGGGCTTGCCTTCCTGCCAGCGAACCTGATCATGGGCGCCTTCTCGCTGGGCATCTCCGCGAAGCTCGTCATGTGCTTCGGCATCAAGCTGCCACTTGCCACCGGGCTGCTGCTGGCGGCCGCCGGGCTGGCGCTGTTTACGCGCGCACCCGTCGACGGTCACTTCGCTCGCGACGTGCTCCCGAGCATGATCTTGCTTGGGTTCGGCGCCGGCGTTGCGTTCAATCCTGTGCTGCTGGCGGCGATGGGCGACGTCGAGCCGAGCGAGTCAGGAGTGGCCCTCGAGCCGCGCTCGCAGGCGGCTACCACGTGGCATTCCTCGTTGGGGCTCTGTTCGCCCTCCTAGCGGCGCTCCTTGCCTCTGCTCTCCTGCAGACAAAGGATGCGGTGCTCCCGGCCGAGGAAGCGAGCGCACCGGGCGCCGATCATGGCCACGCGACACGCTCCCGCGTTGGCATCGACAACCGTGCCCGGCCGCACCGTGATTGGGCGGCTCGAATGGCGTCCAATTTATGACTCGGGGCACTAGGCCGGGGTCGTCATCTGGTGCGTCGACCAACGACACAAGGTCGCTCACCAAGGTGCAATTGCCGTGAACCAGGCTTCGGATCTCGTGCCAATTCGCGTTGGTTGCGTACCTGTGAGCGCGTCCGCGACCAAGGGTGAGGCTCCCTTGCGGACAGTGTGGAGGGTGTTGAAGCCAGCGCGCGCCCTGATCGTGATCGTTCTGACGGTGGTCAAGGCCTGGCCCTCCGAGAACGTGGTGGCGGTCGCCGTCGCGCGCAGCGTGTGGTGTTGTGCGAGCAGTCGGCGTCCGTAGGCCGAGATGTGAACTCGCACCAGGACGCTGTGCCCAGCGTGGATGTGGAAGCGGCGTCTGCCGAGCGGCCGACAGCCGCGTGCACAGCGCGCGATCAGCGCATGAGCGTGCCGCGGGCGGCCCGGGGCAAGCCGGAGCGTGAGCGTGCCGGAACAGCCCCCTGGCGCGCTCACGGGGCACTTGAGGCGGATCAGCACGTAGCCGCGTCGGGTGATGGTTACCGACTTCGTCGAGATCAAGACGCGCGCCGGATGGGAGGTAGGGAGCGAGTACGTCACAGATACGGTGCGGCTAGCGCGCGCAGTCGGTCCGCCGTTTCGGCTCATCGTGCTGCCAGTGAAGACTTGCGTCGTAGAAGTGCCGGCGGTGTCCGTCTCCGTTACCGTGGCGGTGTACTGACCCGGGATCGAGTACGTATGGCTGACGGAGGGCGTCGAGGTGGTGGCGGCCTGGCCGTCACCGAAGTCCCAGGAGTAGGAGACGATCGCTCCGTAGTTGACAGTTGACGCCGACGCGTCGAAAGCGGTCGGAGATCCCGCCCCCGCAGGAGCCACCGTGAACGAGGCCACCGGCGCCTGGTCGGGGGTGATCGCGATCTCGTCCGGTCCTGACCCCATCGCGATACTCGGTTGTGCGCTGTCGGTGCCGACCGTGATCGGAGTGACGAAATGTCCATTGTCGTTGCCGAAGTATGCGGTGACGCCGTCCGGCGTTATCGCAACCCGATAGGGATTCACGCCGCTGACGAGCGGAGTGCCAGTGTTGGGAAAGCCGGCTGGGATGGGACTTCCGACCGAGTCCGTGGCCAGCGTGACCGGCGTGACGGTCCCCTCGTTCCAGTTGCCCACGTAGGCCTTGGCTCCATCCGGCGTGGTTCCGATGGCGCTCGGGTCGTTGACCGTAATGCTTGGTCCCGTGGTGTGGGTGAAGGTGTTGATTGGAGTGATGGTGTTCGACGTCAGGTTGCCGACCCAGACGGTCGAGCCGTCCGGGGCGACGGCCAACGTGTCCGGGCTGCTGCCTACGGTGATCACAGGGCCTGCGGTGTCGCTCGACGTCACAATCGGAGTGACGGTGCCGTCTGCGCTGTTGGATGCGTAGGCTTTGGTCCCGTCGGGCGTGATGACGATCGCGTTCGGGAGCGTGCCCACCGGGATCGTCGCGAAGACCGTCTTGGTCGAGAGGTCGATCACGCTGACGGTGTCAGAGCCGAAGTTGGTCACATAGGCCTCGGCGCCGTCGGGCGTTATCGCGATGTCATCCGGGTTGTTTCCCACCGTGATCGCTTTGCCTACGGCGCCCGTCGCAAGGACCACCGGGGTCACGGTGTTCTCCGAGTAGTTGGCGATCCACGCAGTGGACCCGTCAGGGGTGATCGCGACAGCCGCTGGGTCGTTGACGGCGATCTGCTTGGCCAAGCCATTCGTGGCGGTGTCGAAAGGGATCAGCGCCCCGCCGTTGTAGCTCGCGATGTAGCCCGTGTAGCTGACAGCCGCGCGAGCCGGGCCGGGGAGAGCGAGCACGGCCGCGAGGCAGCTCGCTGCCGGCGCGGCCGCGTTCGCCAACCTACGACGCGCATCTCTGACCTGCTTCACGAAGGGCACCACTGGGTGAACCGGGCCTGACGTCACCCCGTCCGGCGAACGGAATCGGCGTCGAGGGTGGGAAGCGCCTGGAGCAGTGCGCCGAACTCGGCGCAGAACGCCTCGACGACCTGGGGGTCGAATTGGCTGCCTGATTTGCGCTGGAGGTCGGCGATCGCTTCGCTGGGGTTGATTGCCCGGTGGTAGGGGCGGTCGGCGGTCATCGCATGGAAGGCGTCACAGACGGCGATGATTCGGGCTCCCAGTGGGATGTCCTCGCCTGAGCGGTGGTCTGGGTAGCCGGTTCCGTCGTAGCGTTCGTGGCTTGCGCGGACCAGCTGGGCTACTGCCCTCATCGACGGGGCGCTCGCCAGGATCCGTTCTCCCACTTCGCAATGGCGCTCGACGATCGCCCGCTCCCGAGGCTCGAGGGAGTTCGGTTTCAGCAGCATGGCGTCGGCCACGGCCACCTTGCCCAGGTCGTGGAGCTCAGCGGCGCGGACCACGGTGTCCAGGTCCCCGTCGGCCATCCCGATGCGCCGCGCGATCGATTGCGCCATCGCGGCGACCTGGTGGAGATGCTCGGGCAGCTCGGGCAGGCGCTCGGCGACGAGCTGCAAGAGGACTCCGCGCAGCTGATCGGGCGTGTCGTTGGAGCGTCCCGAACGCTTGGCGGCGTACAGA
>CATPAX010000259.1 GCA_955652215.1 uncultured Solirubrobacteraceae bacterium
CCGCGGCCACAGGTGCACGATCTTCCATCACCTTTTGCCCTACCCCGCCACGCCGTTAGGCACGCACCGCTCGGGGTAGTCCGAGAGAACAATGCGAGTCCTCGTGGTCACGACCGAGCCGCTCAGCGCTGCGCAGCTTCGCGGCGCGCTCCCGGACGGCGCGGATCCCGAGGATGTGGAGGCGATGGTGATCGCCCCGGCGATTCAGGAGAGCCCGCTGCAATTCTGGTTCTCCGACACCGACGATGCAATCGCGAAAGCCGACGAGGTGCGACGCAGGACGGTGCAGGAGCTGGCCGATTCCGGCGTCACGGCCAGCGGAGACACGGGTGAGAGCGATCCGCTGCAGGCGATCCAGGACGCCTTGATCACTTTTCCCGCCGACCGCATAGTGGTGTTCAAGCGTCCACAGGGCGAGCAGGGTTACCGGGAGGACGTGGACGAACGGGAGATCGAGGAGCGCTTCGGCGTGCCTGTGGCGCTCGCGACTGCCTGATCGTCGAGTCGCCGTAGGGCTCGACGCCGAGATCGCGCATCAGCACCTGGGCGTTCGCGGGGGCGTAGCTGTTCCAATCGTTGTTGTAGTAGACGTAGACCTCCTCGCTCTGCCGCCAGCGCTCGATTCGCGCCGCCCACTGCGCAATCTCGGACACGGAGTAGTTGCCGATGCGTCCTCGCGCGCCGTAGTGGAAGCGAACGAATCGCCAGGAGGCGGTGGCCTCGTAGGACTGGAACGAGCGGCTCGGATGGTCGCCGATCGTCAGCGCGACCCCGTGTGAGCGCAGCGCGTCCAGGACCTCCGGGGCGAACCAGCTGGCGTGGCGGAACTCGATCGTGTGGCGCCCCGGCGGCAGCGCATCGAGCCAGCCTCGAAGCCGCTCGTCGTCGCGGTGGAAGTTCTCGGGCAGCTGCCACAGCACCGGTCCGAGCCGGCCGGCGTCCAGCAGCGGCTCGAGGGGCTCGTAGAAGCGCCGGATCCCCTGATCGAGGTCGGCCAGGCGTTTTATGTGGGTCAGGTAGCGACTCGCCTTGACCGCGAAGCAGAAGTGCTCCGGGGTCTGGCGCACCCATCCGGCGACCGCCTCGCGCCGGGCCAGGCGGTAGAAGGTGGAGTTCACCTCGACCGTGTCGAAGTGCCGCGCGTACAGCTCGAGCCAGCGGCGCTTTGGCTCCTTATCGGGGTACAGGCGGCCGCGCCAGCTGTCGTACATCCACCCAGAGCAGCCGATGCGTACCGGTCTCATTGCTCGGGTATGACCGCCGGTGTCCGATGAACACTCTGTTCGATGCCCCCTCGCATCGTCCCCCGCCGCCGGTGCGTGGTGGCATCGTTGCCCACCCGCACCGGCACCGAGGCACGATAGCCCTCGAGGCTCGAGAGCTCCTCGCCGCTGATGCGCCGCTCTCCGCCAACCCCGTACAGGATCTGCAGGTCGCCTGCGTGCCCGGCCGCGGAGCGCATGACGAAGGCGCGGAATGCGTCCGCCTCCTCAACGCAACCTACTGCAGCGAAGGCCCGGGAGCTGAAGCTCGAGTCGCGAACCCACGCGTATCGGTAGTCCCAGTTGCGAGGCCCACCGACCACCTCCGGCACCGACGTGGTCGGAGCAGCGATGATCGCTCCCGTCGGCGCGTGCGTCAGCGCCTTCAGCGCGATCGCCGATCGCCGGGCGCCAGACTCATCGGGGCCGTCCAGCTCGATCAACTTGGCGAACCGCCGCCACCAGCCGGACGGTCCATTGAGTCGAGTTTCGAGAACTAGCGTGTCGTCGGCATATGCCCGGGCGTACTCCCACGATCCGTTCCCAGTCGGCGTGATCGAGCAGATGCCACCGCGCTCGCGGTCGAGCATCGCAGCGAAGGCGCTGCCGGAGTCGAACCGGGGAAGGCAGCACCACTCGATCGACCCCTGGCGGGAGACAAGAGCGGCGCTGTGGCAATCGCCGATCAGGGCGTAGTCGCCGATCGGCGGATAGTGGCTGCGGCCGGTCACCGTCCGGGGCTACCCGCAACGCTTACCTGGCTCTCGTGAGGGGTAGAGGAACCCGCAATGTGGCTCTACCTGGTCGCGTTGGTGCTGGTGATCCTCGGTTCGCCGGCGGGGTGGCGTCCGGCGGGGGCTTCACGACTATCCTGGTTCCGCGGGGCTTGATCGTGGCCGGATCTGCGTTCCTGTATGCAAGCTGGGGCCGCTCGGCGCAGGGCAGCAGCGGTGGCGACACCGAAGCCGCTCCGAGCACAAACCGTCCCCTCCCCCATTCCCCGCAGCGCGATGCTGCCTTTGGATGTCGCCGACTACGAGGCGCTCGAAGGTGCGGCGGGAGCAGTCGAGGAGGAGTTCGGTCCGATCGACGTGTGGGTCAACAACGCGATGGTGACGATCTACGCGGAGTTTCTCGACATCGATCCCGAGGAGTACAGACGCGCCACCGAGGTCACCTACCTGGGGATGGTCTGGGGAACTCGCTCAGCGCTCAAGCGGATGGTTCCCCCGCGATCACGGCGTGATCGTTCAGGTCTGGTCGGCGCTGTCGTATCGTGGAATCCCGCTGCAGGCCCCCTACTGCGGGGCCAAGCACGCGTGCAAGGGCTTCACCGAAAGTGTGATCACCGAGCTGCTGCATCACAAGTCAAGCGTCCGCGTGTCGATGATCCAGCTTCCGGGGATGAACACCACTCAGTTCACCTGGGGTCGCACCAAGCTTCCGAGGCAGACGACGCCGGTCCCCCCGATCTATCAGCCGGAGATCGCAGCTGACGCCGTGCACCACGCCGCTCACCACCGGCGACGCCAGATCTACGTGGGGTGGCCGACGGTCCTGAACATCATTGGCGAGAAGTTCGCGCCATGGCTGCTCGACCACTATCTGGCCAAGACCGCGTTCGGCTCGCAGATGACCGACCAGCGGCTCGACCCGCGGGGCCACGATAATCTGTTCGAGCCCATAGACGAGGATCGCGGCGCGCACGGACCGTTCGACGACAAGGCCCACAGCCGTAGCCCCCAATACGAGCTCGCCAAGCACAG
>CATPAX010000260.1 GCA_955652215.1 uncultured Solirubrobacteraceae bacterium
ACCTGCAGCTCCCCGCTCATCCAGCCGAGCGTCTGCATCGGACCGCCATTACCGAAGATGTATGCCGCCGCGCACGGCACGAAGCACTCCCAGCGGTACTCGCCAGGACCGGGCGTCCTGAAGCTGAACGTGATCGTGGTGTGGGCCACGCTTGTGCAGGGCGTCTGCGAGCAAACGTTGGTGGCGCTGGCCGAGATGCCGGCAAGCGGGACGCTCAAGCCCAGGTCGGGCACGGTGAACGTGTGCGAGGCATCCGTCGCGTTCAGCACGCTGAACGGTTTGCCGTTCAGCGTCGCGGTGTTGCCGATCGTTCCTCGAACCTGGGCGAGGAACGGGTTGCGAAGCCCACTCGGGGTGTCGTACTGATACAGGGTGACGTCGACGACGGTGTTCGCGGGGAGCTTCCAGATCGTGGAGTGGACCCAGTGACCGCTCGGGTCCTTGACCAGGTACGTGACCCAATCGGGCTTGGGGTCGTGCCCGTAGGTCGGAACCGTCTCGATCGTCAGATGTGCAGTCCCGTTCTGGGTCACCGCCGAAACCTCAGGAGGAGCCTGGGTCAGGAACAGGACGATGTAGAGGAACACCGCGATGAGCGCTATCGCGGTCGCGATCCCGACTCCTACCAGCCGTCGCGTCACGGGCGCGTTTTATCGCGCCGGTCGGCGGAATGCAAGAGTCGCCCCGTCATCTGCTTGTGGTTGACCCATTCTTACGCCGGCGCACGGGCGTGCTGCCACGATCGCGATGCTGGGTCCGGATCCCCTTCAAGAGGCCGCCGACGATCACCCCCAGGACGACTGCTACCAAGATGATGATGATCAGGATCGCCGTGCTCACTACGCCTCCTTGTCTGCGTGCGGTGGTCCCCTACCCGTTTGGGGGCGGAACATGCACAAGTCCGCTAGAGGCTGTGGATCGCGGCGTCGATCGCTGGTCCAACCAGCTTCTCGCCATCGATGAAGAGCGTGGGCGTCGTCACCACGCCGGCGCGGACGCCCGAGCGAAAGTCACGGCGCACGCGCGCAACGACTCGGTCATCACGCCGGTCGGCGTCAAACCGCTCGAGGTCGAGCCCGAGCGAGACTGCGCGCTCCCACAGGTGCGGATCCTCGAGGCGCCCCTGGTCTGAGAATAGGAGGTCGTGCATCTCCCAGAAGCGTCCCTGGAGCCCCGCCGCCTCAGCCGCGCACGCCGCGGGCCAGGCGCGCGGATGGCTCGAGCGCACCGGGAAGTGCCGAAACACCCGGCGCACGGAAACGCCGGAAAGCTTGTGGCGCAGCGCGGCACAGAACGGGCACTCGAAATCCGCGTACTCGATCACGAGCGGCCGGTCAGGCGCCCCCTTGCAGTGATCCTCGTCATCGGGCGCGGGGACCGGCGCCGACCCGAGGTCCGTCATCCCGGCGAGTGCCTCGTCAAGAACCCCGGCCCGGGGCTCTGCTACCGCGCGGCGACACTAAGGCCGTCGAAGATCAGGTTCGCTCCCGGTAGCTCGCCGGTGTGCTTGGCCTGATAGCTCCACTTCACGACGCCGTCAGGCCCGATTATCACCAGCGCACGCTGGGGGAAACCCGACTCGTCATACACGCCGAACGCCCGGCAGGTCGCACCCTTCGGCTCGAAATCTGAAAGCTGCTCGATCGAGACGCCAAGCTTCTCGCGGAACGCGGTCTGGGTGTAGGTCGCGTCGCAGGAGACGCCGTAGAGCTTCGCGCCGGCGGTCTCGAACTCGTCGAGCACGTCGTCGTACAGGTTCAGCTGGTCGGTGCAGACGGGGCTGAAGGCGAACGGATAGAACACGAAGACGGTCGTCTGCCCGGCCAGGTCCGCGCGGGTGAAGTCGGTTTCGTCCTCTCGGAGCAGCGTGAAATCCGGGGCTGGAGTCCCCGGGGCGATCACGGGTGCAGCGCTCACTTACGCAGGCCCAGCTCGCGGACGAGCCCGCGATACCGCTCAAGGTCGCTGCGCTGGAGGTAGTTGAGCAGTCTTCGGCGGCGCCCCACCAGCATCAGCAGTCCCCGCCGGGAGTGGTGGTCCTTGCGGTGGGTGCGCAGGTGCTCGGTCAGATCGTTGATCCGCTCGGTCATGAGCGCCACCTGAACCTCTGTCCTGCCCGTGTCGGCCGGCTGTGCCCCGAACTTCGAGACCAGCTCCTGCTTGCGTTCGCTCGTCAACCCCATCGGTCGGATGAGGCTAGCAGGAGCCCGGCCAGGACCCATTCTTAGGTTGCTCCGACGCGATCCCGACGTTCGGCTTGCGGTCGCGGGCGACCATCACTAACAGAGGAAGAGTCCCGCACTCAGAAAGGAAGAAATGACTACAACATTCATCATCAACCTAGGCCTCGCAGTCGTCGCAGTCGCAACAATCGTCACGCTGATCGCCTTCAGCATCACCACCCAGCACCTCGACCGCGGCGTCACAGTCGCCACCACGCGCTCGCGCCGGTGGGCCCCCGAGCGGACGTGGCGCCAGATCGGCGCCGGCCGCGTTCAGGTCTGGCCCGCCTCCTGAGCGCTGTCTTTCGGAGCGGAGCGGGATCGGCGCACACTCGTGCTGATCCCGCTTCGTCAATCGCCGCACAGCTCCCGCGTCCGCGCGACGTCCCGGTGCATCTGCTCGACCAGGGCCTGCACCGAGTCGAACCTTCGCTCGCCCCGGAGTCGATGCAGGAACTCGAGCTCCAGGATCGTGCCGTACAGATTGACATCCTGGTCGAGCAGGTAGGCCTCCACCAGTACTCCACGCCCAGTCGCGAACTGCGGGCGCACGCCGACGTTCACGGCTGCGCAGGAGCCATTTGCTCGTGCCACGTAGACGCCGTGCCCGGGACACACCAGGGCCTCGTCGGGCACGAGGTTTGCGGTCGGAAAGCCAAGCTCGCGGCCTCTTCGATCACCGCTCACGACAGTGCCACGCATCCGAAACGGTGCGCCGAGCAGGCGGGCCGCCAGCTCGACCTCCCCGGCGAGCACGAGCGCCCGAATGTGGCTTGAGGAGACGATCTCGCCATCGACCTCCACGAGTGCCACCACCCGGGTCTCGAACCGCCGGTCGGCCTGCAGCAGTTCGGTGCCTCCCGCCGCCCGATGCCCGAAGCGGAAGTTGTCGCCGACCGATACGCGCGTGGCCTGCAGGCGCTCCACGAGCACGTGATCGATGAACTCCTGGGGAGTCTGGTGCGCGAACATCTCATCGAACGGGATCACGACCAGCTCCTGCACCCCGAGGGACGCGATCAGTCCGGCCTTGATATCGAGGCTCGTCAGCAGCCGGGGCGCTGCCTCCGGGCGGACCACCCTGAGCGGATGAGGCTCGAACGTCAGCACTGTGTCGCTGGCATCGATCACCTCTCGGTGGCCGATGTGGACGCCGTCGAACTGTCCGACCGCGATCTTCCGTGGGCGTCGCCCGACGTCCCAGAGCTGGGTGACCCGCATCGGCGGGGAAGGCTACGCTGCCCGCGCAGGACAGGGATCGCGGAGCGCCCTCACGCCGCCGCGGCCAGTGCCTGCTTCCAAGGCTTGTTGGTGCCGCGGGCCCTGATGATGCTGATCGACTGCCAGAGCGCGCCGGATACTTGACCGGCGCCTCTCAGCGGAGCCCGACAACGGGCTTCAGTGCCCCGTGGATGGGTTCGGCGATTGCGATCAAGCCGCGGTCGTCGGTCAGCCTGACCGGTCCGCCGGCGCTCCCCTGCACCGCCTGACCGTGGGTCGCGCGGCGGGCCTCCTCGGCGTGGAGAGCTACTTCGGGAAGGAAGCTCAGCGCTTCCGATAGCGGCAGCACGTTGTCCGGGTTCGCTTGCGTGACGTCGAACGGCCCGATCCGCGTGCGTCTCAGCGCCTCGCAGTACGCGTCGCCTAGGTCGGCGATCAGGCTGCGCACGTAGGTCCCGGACGAGCACTCGATCAGGAACGCACGGCGATCGCCCTCGCGCCAGCGCTCCTCGAAGCGGTGGACATGGATTTCGCGCTCAGGCATCTCGAACTGGTGTCCAGCCCTCGCCAGCGCGTACGCTCGCTGACCCCCAAGCTTGATCGCTGAGTACTGCGGCGGGCGCTGGCGCAGGCGCCCGGTCGGGAGCGCAAGATCGCCTACGGGAATCACCCCTGTCTCGGCGATCTCGCCCTCGGGATCGCCGGTGCTCGACACCGCTCCGAAGCGCGCGGTCACCTCATAGAGCTTCGGCAGGGCCATCAGGAAGCGCTGCACCCGCGTGGCGCGGCCAACCAGGATCAGCAGCAGCCCGGTAGCGAACGGATCCAGCGTCCCGGCATGGCCGACCTTGATGCCCTTGCCACTGCTGCGGCGGGCATCGAGTACGACATCGTGCGAGCTCACCCCGGCAGGCTTGTCCCACAGGACGATGCCCTCGGGTGCATCGATGCTCACAAGAGCTGCTCGGCTACCTCTTCGCGCAGGAAGGCCACGATCTGCTCCCAGTCCATCGCCGTGGTGAACCCGGCCGCCTGGCGATGGCCGCCGCCACCCTGCGCGCGGGCGATCCTCGAGACGTCGACGCGCTCGTCGCTGGATCGCAGAGATACCTTGCGCAGCCCCTCGTCTTCGACGTCTGCGATCCGATCGCGGACAAGCGCCGCAACGGCCGTACCCTGCACCGCGCGGAGATGATCGATCACTCCCTCGGAGTAGCTCTCCTCGGCTCCGGACTCGGCGAAGTCGCCTGCGCTCAAGCCGGTCATCGTCAGACGGCCGCCGTCATAGCGCTGGACGTTCGCCAGACCGCGCGCGAGCAGCGCGAGCTTGCCGTACGGCACACCCTCATAGACGCGCCGGTAGACCTCGTGCACATCGACTCCCGCTTCGATCAGCTCCGCGGCCATCACGTGCGAGCGAGCGGTGGTGTTCTGGTACATGAAGCGTCCCGTGTCGGTGATCAGCCCGACGTACAGCGCCTCGGCGATCTTCACCGTGGGCCTGGCCTGCAGATCGTGCATCACGTCCCACACGATCTCAGCGGTGCACGATGCTTCTGGAACCACCAGATTCACGGTGCCGAAACGAGTGTTGTCGTGATGGTGGTCGAGGTTCAGGATGTCTGCGCCGGGGCGGCGGAACGCCTGCGCCGGGTTGCGCTCGACGTTTCCGCAATCCAGGAACACGATCGTGCGCTCGTCGATGTCACCGGGGACGGTCCGAACGAGCCCCGAGAGCTCGAAGAAGCTGTATTCGTTGGGGAGCGGAAACTCGTCTGCATCGATGAACATCAGGCTGTCCTTGTGCAGCGCAGTGAGGATCTCCTGCATCGCGATCAGCGACCCGAGCGCATCGCCATCGGGACGCTCGTGGGTGACCACGACGAACTTCTGTGCGCCGGCGATCTCTTCGAGCACCACCTCGCGATCGGAGCTCGCGCCGTTCTCACCCACCGGCGGACTCCTCGTCTTCCAGGATCTCGCTGATCCGCATCCCACGATCAACCGATTCGTCGTAGCGGAAGCTGAGGACCGGTACGTGCTTGAGCGTTAGCTCGCTGGCCAGTCTGCTCTGCAGGAACCCATGTGCCGAGCGCAACCCGTCGAGCGTCGCAGCCCGCGTGTCCTCATCGCCGAGGACGCTCACGTAGACGCGCGCATGGCGCAGATCGGGGCTGGTCTTGACTCCGGTCACGGTTACGAATCCCACGCGCGGATCGTGGAGATCCCTACCGATCGTGTCGCTGAGGACGGCGCGAACCGCCTCGTTGACACGTCGCATGCGCTCCACTCCCATCCTATCTTTTTCCCTGCGGCCGGATCCTCATCGTGTGAGAACCCACACTCAGGCCCGAAGATCCTCGACGGATGTGACGATCCGGCTGATCCTGACGCCGTCGGGACATCTCGCCAGAAGCCACCGCTCGACGTTGTCAGCGGCGGCGCACAGCGTCGCGTGCGAGCTTCCGGTCAGCGCGGCGGTCAATGTCGCGCGCTGCCAGAGATCCTGGTGGGCTACTTCGGCGACGGCGGCGCCAAGGCGGCCGTGAAGCTGCGCCTTGATCGAGGACAGCTCCCTGCGTTTGCTCTTGAGGCTCCCGGATTCCGGAAAGTGCAGATCGACCACGAGCACCGCGACGAACCCGGTTGCCGCCATCGGCTAGACCAGCTCGCGCTCGACCTGCCTTGTCGCGTACGTCTCGAGCACGTCGCCCTCCTTGACGTCCGCGTAATCTCTGAGCACGATTCCGCAGTCATACCCGGCCGCGACTTCGCGAACGTCCTCGTTGAATCGCTTCAGGCTCGCGATCTCGCCGGTGTAGACGACCGTGCCGTCGCGGATCAGCCGCACCTTCGAGCCGCGGGTGACCTTGCCCTCGGTCACATGCGAGCCGGCAATCGTGCCCACGCGCGACGCGCGGAAGAGCTGGCGAACCTCGACGGTCCCGAGGATGTCCTCGACCTCCTCCGGCGCGAGCATTCCCTGCATCGCGTCGCGCAGCTCCTCGATCGCCCTGTAGATCACCGAGTAATGGCGGATCTCCACGCCCTCGCGGTCGGCCACGGCCCGAGCGTCGCCCACCTCGCGCACGCCGAAGGCAAGGATCACTGCGTCGGAGGCTGCCGCCAGCATTACGTCGGACTCGGTGACAGCTCCGACCGCCCGGCGGACCACGATGACCGAGACCTCCTGCTGCGGCAGCTTGGCGATCTCGTCCTCGATCGCTTCAAGCGATCCGGCGACGTCCGACTTGATGACCAGATTTAGTTCGCTCTGACCGCTCTTGAAGATGTCCTCTAGCGACACCCGCTTGGCAGGACGCCTCGCCAGCGACTCGGCCTTCAGCCGCGCTGCTCGCTCGCCCGCGAGATGCCGCGCACGCCTGTCGTGCTCCACCACGTGGACGTACTCGCCCGCCTCCGGAACTCCGGCGAAGCCGAGCAACTCGACGGGCTCGCCGGGGAGGGCCTGGCCGACTCGGTTGCCAAGGAAGTCGTGCATCGCGCGGACACGGCCCCAG
>CATPAX010000261.1 GCA_955652215.1 uncultured Solirubrobacteraceae bacterium
GCGCCTGGATGATGAACGGGGCATAGCCGGTCTGGCCTGCCGACGGTCCTGAGGTGAGCCGGAACACGGCCAGGTAATAACCCGTTGTCCAGTTACCGGGCACCGCCAGGGTCTCGGTCTGCGACCAGCCGGCGTCGAGCTTGCCGGTGATCGGGTCTGGGGGTGGCGCGGCCGGCTGCTGCACGCCTTGCTCGTCCGCCTTGCACGTCTGATCGAGGCGGCTGCCCACCAGGCAGGTGACCCGGCGTCCGCCGGTGCCGCCATACCACCCCAGACGGTCGATCTCGATCCGGTACCGTGCAGCCGGGCTCGTGGAGACGTTGAAGCCGATGCTCTGGCCCGGGCGGACGCTGGCCGCAGTTGCGTAGCCCTCGATCGCGGTGCCGGGATCCTGAGTTGCTGCAGTCCAGTAGCTGTCTCCGGGTTTGGCGTTCTCGATCTGGATGGGATTGGCCGCGAGCGCGGGCGACGGCGCCGCAACGCCGATCGCGGTCAGCAGCAAGATGGCGAGCGCCCCGGCCTTCATAACCAACCTCAACGCTCGACCAGACCAAACGTTGCGGCGAAGCGCGCATTGCCAAGGGGAGTGCCCAGCTATCGCCACCGCGGTGGACCGGTTCAGTGCACGACGGAAAGCCAGATGTAGTAGCCGGCAACGATCGTGAACATCACGGCGTCGAGCCGGTCGAGCGCTCCGCCGTGTGCCCCGAAGGCGCGGCCGGTGTCCTTGATGTCGGCATCGCGCTTGATCATTGACTCGAACAGGTCGCCGAGCGGCGCAAGTAACGCTACGGCGAGTCCGAGCATGAGCGCGTCGGTCTGCGTCAGCCAGCTCTGGTAAAGACCCGCGACGAACACGGCGACGATCGAGATGAGCATCCCGCAGAAGAGACCCTCCACCGTCTTGCCCGGCGAGATTGACGGCGCCAGCGGGCGGCGTCCGAAGATGCGCCCACCGAGGTACGCGGCGGTGTCGCCGACGAACGTCCCGACGAGGACGTCGATCAGCACCCCATCGCCGTGCGGAAGCTCTCGCAGCAGCTCGGCGTGGGCGAACGCGAAACCCACCCAATAAACGCCGAGCAGCGTCCCGGCAATCGACACGCTCGGCCGAGTCGGGCTACGGGCGACAACCAGCAAGAACAGCACCGGAAGGGTGATCACCGCCACTTCGAGCACCGCACCTCGGCCCGAGGAGCGGGCCACGAGCACCATCGCGGCGAGCGAGCCGAAGCCAACCAGCGCGATGGGATGCCAGCGAGCGAGCACCCGGTAGAGCTCATGCAGGCACAGCAGACCGAGCGCGATCATGAACAACGCGAACGGAAGGCCGCCGAGGTCGATGAAGATGATCGCCACGATCGCGGCCGGGATCCCGACGGCGATCCGGGCGAGGAGATCGGAGCCGCGGCGGTCTCGGGGCCGCCCTCGAGGGGCCGATGGCGCTCGAGGCGGCCGGCGGGCGCGGGTACTCTGGGGGCGTCGCGCGCCAGATCCTTGCGGTCGTCGTCGGGCAGGCGGCCGGCGGCCCGAGCTCATCTGTCATCGCCCCCCGAACCGGCGTCTGCGTTCCGCAAACTCCTCCAAGCTCTCCTCGAAGGCCTGGCGCGAGAAAGCGGGCCAAAGCTCTTCGCGGAACACCAGCTCGGAATATGCGCCCTGCCACAGCAGGTAGTTTGAGAGCCGCTGCTCACCGCTGGTGCGGATGATGAGGTCGGGGTCATGCATGTCGGGTGCGTAGAGGTGCGAGCGAAACTCCGCTTCGCTGGCTCCGGTAAAGGTTCGCGCCGCGTCGATGATCTCCGCCCTGCCGCCGTAGTTGAACGCGACGAACAAGGTGATCCTGCTGTTGGCCCGGGTGACGGATTCGGCCCACTGCATGCGCTCGATCAGCTCGGGCGGGACTGGCTGGGCTCGACGGCCGATGAAACGCATCCGGACTCCCTCGGCATCGAGCTCGGGCGTCTCCTGATCGATCCGGCGAGCGAACATCGCCATCAGCGCCGACACTTCCTCGGGCGACCGGCTCCAGTTCTCGGTCGAGAACGAGTAGACGGTCAGCTCTTCGATTCCGAGGTCGACCGCATCGCGCAGACGAGACTTGACCGTGTCGGCGCCAGCCTCGTGCCCGGCGAGGACCGGAAGCCCGCGCTGCCTGGCCCAGCGTCCGTTGCCGTCGGTGATGATCGCGACATAGCGGGCGGTGGCGCCGGCTTTCTCACCTGGTCCGCTGGTTTCGGGGCCCTCCACAGCGGGGGGCACTAGACCTCCAGGATCTCTGCTTCCTTGTGCCCCAGAAGTTCGTCGAGCTCATGAATCCTGGCGTCCGTGACCTTCTGGAGCTCGACCTCCGCGCGGTGCTCGTCGTCGGATCCCGCTTCACCGGCCTCCTTGAGCTCGCGAAGGTCGTGCATCACATCGCGGCGGATGTTGCGGATCGCCACCCTTCCCTCCTCGGCGATGTGGCGTACGACCTTGACGAACTGACGCCGGCGCTCTTCGGTCAGCTCGGGAACGCCGAGGCGAATCAAGTTCCCGTCGTTGGACGGAGTCAGCCCGACGTCTGACTCCATGATCGCGCGCTCGATCGCCTTGATCGAGCTACGGTCGTAGGGCTGGATGGTGAGCAGCCGTGGCTCCGGAGCGCTGATCGTCGCGAGCTGCTTGAGCGGCGTCGAAGTGCCGTAGTAGTCGACGTTGATCCGGTCGAGCAGGGCAGGACTGGCGCGGCCGGTCCGAACCGAGCCGAACTCGGTGCGCGTCGCCTCTACGGACTTCGCCATCCGCTCCCGAGCGTCGGCGAGGAGCTCGTCGATCATTCCAGTGGTCATGTTCTCACCAGCGTTCCGACTCTCTCGCCTGACACTATCTTGTCGATGTTGCGCCCGTCGGCCATGTTGAAGACGACGATCGGAAGATTGTTGTCCATGCACAGCGCGAACGCCGTGGAGTCCATCACCTGCAGTCCTCTGGTGAGTGCGTCCTTGTGGGTGATCTCGGGAATGAACTCAGCGTTGGGGTCCTTCGCGGGGTCATCCGTGTAGACCCCTTCAACTCCGTTCTTGGCCATCAGCACGATCTCGGCATGGACCTCGGCGGCGCGCAGCGCAGCGGCGGTGTCGGTGGTGAAGAACGGGTTGCCCGTACCGGAGGCGAAGATCACGATCCGGCGCTTTTCGAGATGGCGGATCGCTCGGCGGCGGATGTACGGCTCCGCGACCTCCGAGATCGTGATCGCGGACTGAACCCTGGTCGTCACGTTCTCCTTCTCGAGCGCGTCCTGGAGCGCCAATGCGTTGAGCACCGTTGCGAGCATTCCCATGTAGTCGCCCGTCGCGCGGTCCATACCGCGTGCCGCCGCGGCGAGCCCGCGATAGATGTTGCCCCCGCCTACGACGATCGCCACTTCCACCCCGCGTCTGTGGACCGCGGCGAGCACCGCGGCTATCGCCTGCACGCGACTCGGATCGGTGCCGTAGTCGAGGTCGCCCATCAGCGCCTCGCCTGAGAGCTTGAGCAGCACACGGCTATATACCGGGGCGGGTGCCCCCACGCGCGCCACGGTGGCGGTCTCAGCCACCGACGGCAAACCGGGCGAACCGGCGAATGACAATGTTCTCCCGGGTCTCGGCTGCGAGCTCCTCCCGGAGCTCCTCGATCGACTTGCCGCCGTGTTTGTCCTCGTGGACGTGCGACTGGCGGAGCAGGACGACCTCGTCGAGCCACTTGTCGAGCTTGCCCGCGACGATCCGCTCGCGGACGTTCTCGGGCCTGTCGGCGGCTTGTTCGGTGGCGATCCGCATTTCGCGCTCCCGATCCTCCGCAGGGATCTCATCCTCGGTGACGGCGAGCGTTTGTGGCACAGCGGCGAGGTGCAGGGCAACGTCGCGAGCGAACTCGACGAACTTCTCGTTGCGCGCCACGAAGTCGGTCTGGCAGTTGACCTCGACGAGCACGCCGATCTTGTTGTTGGAGTGGATGTAGCTCTGGACCACTCCCTCTCGCGCCTCCTCGCCCGCGCGCTTGGCCGCCTGGGCCTGACCGCGCGTGCGCAGCAGCTCGACCGCCCGATCGACATCTCCTTCCGCCTCTGTGAGCGCCTCTCGGCAGGCCAGCACACCCGCTCCCGTGCGGTCGCGCAGCGCCTTGACCTCCTTCGCGGTGATCGCGGTCATGCCCGCTTCTCCGTGTTCGCCTCTTCAGCGGGTGTAGGGTCGGCTGATTCGGCAGGGGGCGCTGGGCCCGGAGCCGCAGCCTCTGGCTCAGTGGGCTCGGCCGTGGCGGGTTCCGCCTCCGCCGCCGCCCCGGGCGCAGGGGTGGCGGCTTCGGGCTCTGGCGCTGCCTCGGCCTCGGTAGCCGCGGGAACTTCCGGTGCTGCCGTCTCAGGCTCAGCGGCTGCTTCCGCCTCGGCCCCCGGCTCTGGGCTTGCAGCGGGCTCCGGTGCTACCGCGGGCTTCGGGCTCGCGGCGCTCTGAGCCGGAGGGGCGGTCGGCTCCGCAGCAGCCTCCGGCTCCGGCGCCACGGGGGCAGGCCGCTCGGAAGCCGCCGGAGCAGGCGCCTGAGCGACGGGCTGCGCCTCCGGGGACGCGGCCGCGTCCGGCGCCACTTGCGGAGCGGCGCTGGACGCGGCTGCGGCCTCGGAGGACACGGCAGCGGCGGCAGCAGCTTCCGCAGCAGCAGCAGCAGCGGCAGCGGCTTCAGCAGCCGCAGCCGCCTCAATCCGAGCCTGCTCCTCAGCTTCGAGCCGCGCCCGCTCCTCGGCTTCCCGCCGCTCGCGCTCGAGCCGCGCCCGCTCCTCTTCGGCCCGGAACACGTTGTGGCCCTGCGACACGACATCGCCGATCGCGCGCGTGATCGCCGCGCACGACCGGATGGCGTCGTCGTTGCCCGGGATCACGTAGTCAATCCCGTCGGGATCGCAGTTGGTGTCGACCAGCCCGATGATCGGGATCCGCAGCCGCTGCGCCTCGCGAACTGCGATGACTTCGGTCTTCAGGTCGATCACGAAGACAGCGTCTGGAACGCGCTGCATGTTCTTGACGCCCCC
>CATPAX010000262.1 GCA_955652215.1 uncultured Solirubrobacteraceae bacterium
CCAGCAGCCGTTGAAGCCGGCCGATATGTGCGAGCGCGCAACCGTGGCCGCGTTTGGAATGCCCTTATAGATCTCGACGATCGACCGCGCGCCCGAGATCTCCGGATACACCGTCCGGACGCCGACGGCCGCGAGCTGGGCCGGCAGGCGCAGCTTCGGGTCGGGGATGTAGCTCGTCGAGTTCTCCCCCTCCGAAGTCGAGTCGCCGATGTACACCACCGACCGACAGGAGGTCCGCGTCGCCGCACCCGTGTCATCGACCGAATGCGGGATGAGGCTTGGATGAGCGAGGTTCGGCAAAGGGCCGAACGCGTCGCGCGCCAGAGACGGAATCGATGCCGAGAGCGGTGCGCTCGCGCCACCGCCGCGCGAAGCTGCCGGCAGAAGCCCGGCCAGGCCCGAGAGCGGAAGCAGGACGCCAAGGGTGACGCTCGAGACGGTGAGCGTCGCGCGCCGGGTTTGGGCGCGCCGGGCACGGCGCCTCACCCGGCCGGAGAGCGCAGCTAGGCCACCGCGGCGGATCGGGTCCTCCAGAAATCGCCACGAGACTCCGGCGATCAGCACCGTCGCGGCGACCTCGAGCATCGCGGTCGACCAGCTGATCACCCCCGACGCCGGGCTGGCGAGCACGATGATCGGCCACTGCCACAGATAGATGCCGTAAGACCGGACTCCGATCCAGCGCAGCGGGGCGCAGCCCAGCACGGCGCCGAGCAGGCTCGAGGTAGTCGACACCGCGGCGATCATCGCTGCGGTGCACAGCGACAGCAGCACGAACCCGTACGGATACAAGAACCCCGAGAACGAGCTCGTCTTCCAGACCAGTACGACGGTCCCGATCAGTCCTGCTAGGCCGATCGCGTCGAGTAGGAGGGGGGCGGCGGGCCGGACGCCACGACTCGCCTCGCTGCTGGGCCACAGGATCGCCAGCGACGCGCCGATCAGCAGTCCAAATGCCCGCGTGTCCGTGCCCTCATACGCCCGCGTCGGGTCATAGCCGGGGTGGTACAGGTGAGCCATCAGGAGCGCCGAGGCGGCCGCGGCCACCAGCGTCAGGAGCGCGAGCCGCTTCCGGCTGTGGACGGCCCAGATGCCGAGTCCGAGCAGCCATGGCCACACCAGATAGAACTGCTCCTCGATCGCGAGAGACCACAGGTGATCCAGGGGCAGCGGGGCGGCAAAGCGCGCGAAATACGAGCCATGCTGGGCGATCGTCACCCAGTTTGAGATGTAAACGGCGGCAGCGAGCACCTGAGTGCGGACCGCTGCCAGCTGAGAGGCGTCGAACAACGCCACCCACACGCTCACCACGGCAAGCATTAAGAACAGCGCCGGCAGCAAGCGCCTGGCGCGGCGAAGCCAGAAGTTGGCCAGCCCGAGGTTCCCACGGCGCCGGTGATGCTCCAGCAGCAGATCCGTGATCAGGTAGCCGGACAGGGTGAAGAACACGCCCACCCCGAGCATCCCGCCGGGAGCCCACCGCGCCCCGAGGTGGTAGGAGATCACGCATGCGACAGCGAGCGCACGGATGCCATCGAGGCCGGCGACGTATCGCCGGCCGCGTTCATTTGGTGTGGGCAAGCCTGGCCTTCCCCGATCCGTCGCGAGCCGACCCGGCGCCTTCAGTCCAGACGCTGGCCCAATGAGCAAGTACCACGCTCACTGCTTGCAGTGTCGCGCAACGGCAGGTCGGATGGGATGCGGGTTTTCGGGTAACCCTGCACTATGCGCAGCGATAGGGTGGTCTACATGAGCAACTCCAGCGACGGGAATCATCTGGGCACCTCAGCCCTGCAATCGCCTCCGGAGCTGATCAGCATTGTCGACGCTGATCCTGACCTCGCCGATCTCCTAGATCCGCAGGAGCGCGAGCGGGCCCGGCGCCAGGCGCTGACACGGGTCAAGCGGCTGGAGGCCGGCGAGTGGAATCCGTCCGACGCGATGGTGCCGGACGTCCATCATCGGGGCTTCCTGGTCATCGATGGGCTGATCTCTCGTCAGGTGGAGGTGCTCGGGCGCAGGTGCGTCGAGCTGCTCGGACCCGGTGACGTACTGAGGCCCTGGAGCTGGGATCCGGACGGGTCCCACGTGCACGCCGAGGTCGGCTGGGTGGTGCTCGAGCCGACGCAGATGGCGGTGCTCGACCACGGCCTGGTGACGCGGATGAACGAATGGCCACAGCTCGGGCTGGAGCTGTTCGCGCGAGGCACCCGGCGAGCTCATTCGCTTGCCGTGGCGCTGGCGATCGCCCACCACCAGCGGGTCGCCGACAGGCTTCTGTTGACCTTGTGGCATCTGGCGGAGCGGTGGGGCAGGGTCCGCCGCGAGGGAATCGCCGTTCCGCTCCCACTGCCGCATCAGCGGCTCGCCGATCTGATCGGAGCACATCGCCCGTCGGTCACGACCGCCTCCGGCGACCTGGTCAAGGACGGGACGCTCAGCCGGGACAAGGACGGCGTGTGGGTCCTGCACGGCACACCACCGCCTGCGCTCCAGCACCTGCGCATTCAGGCGCCCTCAGGCTGACGCTCCAGCGCTCGCAATTTCAGGCGCCCTCAGGCTGACGCTCCAGCGCTCGCAATTTCAGGCGCCCTCAGGCTGACGCTCGCGCGCTCGCGTTTCAGGCGCCGGCTCGTCGCCCTGTCGGCGATTGCGCTCGCGCGCCGGTACGTCGAACTGCAGGACGCGTTCCCGGGCCGGTCCGCGCGTGAGACTTGCGGACCGACCGCCCGGCCTGCGGTCAGCGCCTGCCGGCAACCAGTGCGAGAATCGCCAGGACCGCTATCAGGAACAAGAGCGGATGGACAGCGATGCCGCCTACCACCGCGATTACCAGCAGGATTACCGCCAGCGCAAGGAGCACGTGCTCACCTCCGGTTGATTTCCTGCCAGATACCCGCGTAACCCCGTCGAGAAGCGCGGGCGGGTACTCGCTCATACCTTCCATGACCTCCGCTTTGAGCGTGGACCGCGACGGCCTGAGCAATCAGCGCCGCAGCTGTAGCTGCCAGGAACGCGGGCACCATCCCCTTCGGCACGATCAGCATCAGGAGCACCTGGCAGAAGGCGACGAACCCCGCCATGCCCGCGAGCATCCCTCGCAGCAGTGCGATCACCGCCGCAGAGCCGGATTCCCTATGGGTGAACACCGCGAGGATCGATGCGAGCACCGGGAGCGCGGCGAGCATGCCGCCAATCACTGGACCCAGGCCACTGGCGGCAGCCGCCAGCGAACTGACGAGCAGTGCGGTCAGCGCCATCCTAAAGGGGATCGACCCGCTCGCCGTCGCGACGGGTGTCGTCGGCCGCCCGGCGACCGCGGCACGTGGCATCCCCAGATACGCCAGGGCAAGCGACACAACTGCCAGGAACAGGCCGACCGGCGAGCCGGCGCCGTGCGTCACCAACCCGACCGCCGTAGTGGCCACCGCCGCGGCAGCCCACCCCGCCAGCAGGCTCGGCCACCAGCCCCACCGACCGGCGCAGCGGGCGTAGGCGAGCGCGAACGCGCTCAGCGCCACGAGTCCGAGCAGGGTGCCGTTCGCTGCCTGCGCCGTGAACAGGGATCCGTGATCGAGCGCGTCGATCAGCAGCACCGGACCGACGATCGCCGGAAAGGCGCTGAGGAGGCCGCCGACGCCGGGACCCCACCGACGCGCCGCAACGGTGGCCAGCGCGACGAACGCTGGAGCGAGGATCAGCTCGATCGCGAGTTGCATCGTCTGCCGAGGCTATCCAGCGCTCGAGTTGTTGCAGAATCGTTACTCGCTGTCACCCACCTGTGACGAATTGCGTGTCAGGCTCGCCGGGTGAGCGCCGAGAACGATCGAACTGATCAATATGACAAGTTCGAGCGACCACGCGATGGTGAGCTTGCTGCTTTGGCCACGAGGCAGCACGGCGTGGTCGCGACCTGGCAGCTCAAGGACCGGGGCTACTCGCACGGAATGCTGTGCGATCGCGCTGCCGCGGGCAGCCTTCACCGCATCCAGCGAGGCGTGTACGCCGTCGGCTACCGCCGGATCTCGCAGAAGGGACGATGGATGGCGGCGGTCCTAGCCTGCGGTCCGGGGGCTCTTTGAGCCATCGCGCCGCCATCGCTCTCTGGAACCTCCGTCCCCGTTCTGGCGGACTCGTGGATGTGACGACCACCCGGGGCAAGCACGGCTAACCGGGAATCCATGTGCACAACGTCCGCTCTCTCTCCGCCGCGGACCGGACGGTACTCGATGGGATTCCAGTGACCTCACTCGAGCGGACGCTCCTCGACTACGCCGCGGTGGCTCTAGAGCAGCAGCTTCGTCACGCGTTGGAGGCGTCCGAACGAAGGGAGCTATTCGAAGGGACTGCGATAGCTGGCGACTGGTCACCGAGCGAGCGCCAGCGCTCCGGCCGCCGTCGACCGTCGCTTCCGGATGGACATCAGGGAGCAAGAGTCCAACGACCCGGACGCCAGCTTACGGATCGGACAACAAACGGTCGCCTCGCCGTGACCTCGCGACCCCGAATAGACACGCTCGATTGTTCGTCCCGGGCGAGAGGAGGCTCGGCGTCGTCGGTACTGTCGCTCCTCGATCGCCATCCGGAAGCGCCCGTCAGAGTGCCGGCGACGAGGCCGCGCTTGCTCGGAGGGTGACCGCGTGAACCCGCTTACATGGTGGCGTTAGGAAGGATCGATCCCTCAGCGGGGAGCCGCCCTACGTCCGTCATCCGTTTTCGGGTGAAGTCTTCCGTCTCGATCATCGATACTGAGGGTTGGTGAGCGCCAGCCGGGCCTGCAGCAACCAAGCTACAGATACAAGGATCGCTATGAGCGAGGACGACGGCAAGCACTACAGGATGAGCGACTTCATGGCGGTACGAGCGGTCCGCGGTCGATTGGGCCGACTCGCGCCCGACGCGCTGTACGACGTCGTGATTGTGGGTGGCGGCTCGGCCGGCTGCGTGCTCGCGAACCGGTTGAGCGAGGATCGTTCCACTCGCGTCGCCGTCCTCGAGGCGGGCAGGCCGGACTACCTGTGGGACTTCTATATCCACATGCCGGCAGCGCTGTCGTTCCCGATCGGCAACCGCTTCTACGACTGGAAGTACGAGTCGGAGCCCGAGCCTCATATGCACGGCCGGCGGATCTATCACGCGCGTGGCAAGGTGCTCGGAGGCTCGAGCAGCATCAACGGGATGATCTTTCAACGCGGCAACCCGATGGACTATGAGCGGTGGGGAGCAGATCCGGGGATGGAAAGCTGGGACTACGCCCACTGTCTGCCCTATTTCAAGCGAATGGAGACGTGCCTGGCCGGGGCTGACGAGTGGCGTGGTGGCCGGGGACCCGTGGTGCTCGAGCGGGGGCCGGCCGACAACCCGCTCTGCGGAGCGTTCTTCGAGGCCGTCCGGCAGGCCGGGTACGGGCTGACTAAGGATGTGAATGGCTACCGGCAGGAGGGATTTGCGGCCTTCGATCGCACGATCTATCGCGGACGCCGCCTGAGCGCCGCGCGCGCCTATCTTCACCCCGTGAGCTCACGGCCCAACCTCGATGTCCGCTGCAACGCGTTCGTCAATCAGGTGCTGTTCGCGGGCAAGAGGGCGGTCGGGGTCGAGGTCGTCGAGCACGGCCAGAGGCGGATCATCCACGCAGGCGAAGTGATTCTGTGTGGCGGCGCGATCAACTCGCCGCAGCTGCTGCAGCTCTCGGGAGTCGGCAACGCCGACGAGCTTAGCCCGCTCGGGATCGACGTAGTCCAGGACCTGCCGGGCGTCGGCGAGAACATGCAGGATCACCTTGAGGTCTACGTCCAGTACGCGTCGAAACAGCCGGTGTCCGTGGCACCGGCGATGAAGTGGCGCAACCGCCCATCCGTCGGGCTCGAATGGCTGCTCTTCCGGCGCGGGCCCGGCGCGACCAATCACTTCGAGTCGGGCGGCTTTGTCCGCAGCAACGACGACGTCGCTTACCCCAACCTGATGTTCCACTTCCTGCCGATCGCGATCCGTTATGACGGCTCCGCCCCCCAGGGGCATGGCTATCAGGTTCACGTCGGTCCGATGTACTCCGACTCGCGCGGCTCGGTGAAGGTCGTATCCGTCGACCCGCACG
>CATPAX010000263.1 GCA_955652215.1 uncultured Solirubrobacteraceae bacterium
ACTACTCGATTCTGAAGGCAGCAGGGGCGATCGGTGACGAGGAGCTGCTCACGTTCCGGAGGCTCGGCAGCCGTCTCGAAGGCCATCCGACTCCGACGATCCCGCCAACCGACGTGGCGACTGGCTCGCTCGGTCAGGGGCTGCCGATCGGCGGCGGAATCGCAATCGCCGGCAAGTCGCTCGACCGCCTGCCCTATCGGGTCTGGGTCCTGTGTGGCGATTCCGAGATGGCCGAGGGCTCGATCTGGGAGGCATTCCAACACGCAGGCTGGGCAGGGGTCGACAATCTCACGGCGATCATCGACGTCAACCGTCTCGGCCAGACACGCGAAACGATGCTCGGCTGGGATACCGGCGGCTATGCGGCGCGGGTGGAGGCGTTCGGATGCCGTCCGATCGTCATCGACGGCCACGACATCGAGGCGATCGACGCGGCGTTCCGTGAGGCCGTCGAGACGACGGGCCGGCCGGCTGTAGTCATCGCTCGGACCAAGAAGGGCAAGGGCGTCAAGGCCGTCGAGGACCAGCCCGGAAAGCACGGCAAGCCGCTTGACGACCCCGACGAGGCGATCGAGGAACTGGGGGGAGTGCGCGACCTCCACGTGGAGGTCGCCAAACCCGATTCGAGTGGTGCGCCGCACCGCTTTTCGGCAGGCGGCGGTGAGCTTCCCACCTGGCAGGTCGGTGAGGAGGTCGCGACGCGGCAGGCCTACGGGGAGGCGCTTGCGGCGCTTGGTTCGATCCGCGGAGACGTGGTCGCACTCGATGGCGAGGTCTCCAATTCGACGCATTCAGAGCTGTTCGCGAAAGCGCATCCGGACCGCTACTTCGAGATGTTCATCGCCGAACAGCAGATGGTCGCTGCGGCGGTTGGGATGCAGGTTCGCGACTGGGTTCCGTACGCATCGACCTTTGCGGCGTTCTTCTCGCGGGCATACGACTTCATCCGGATGGCCGCGATCTCCCAGGCGAAGCTTTGTCTGTCCGGCTCGCACGCCGGCGTCTCGATCGGTGAGGACGGCCCCTCGCAGATGGCGCTCGAGGATCTGGCGGCGCTTCGCGCCGTCGCTGGCAGCACCGTCGTACACCCCTCCGACGCCAACCAGACCGCCCAGCTGGTCGCGCAGATGGCTGAGCAACCCGGTATCTGCTACATGCGGACGCTCCGCGGAAAGACGCCGGTGCGGACCGCACCCGACGAGCAGGTCCGGATCGGCGGCAGCCGGATCGTCCGGAGCGGCGAGCATGACGATGTGACCATCGTGGCCTGCGGGATCACCGTCGAGGAGGCCGAGAAGGCGGCGGACGCGCTCGAGGCGGATGGGATTAGCGTGCGCGTGCTCGACTGCTACTCGATCAAGCCGATCGACGCCGGGGCGGTGGCGCAGGCCGCCCGCGAGACCGGCGTCGTCGTGACGGTTGAGGATCACTGGCCCGAGGGTGGGCTCGGGGACGCTGTCCTGAGTGCGCTCGCCGACGAGGACGTGCAGACCCACGTCAGGAAGCTCGCCGTCAAGGGTATGCCGGGATCCGGTAAGCCAGAGGAGCTCCTTCACGCCGCAGGGATCGACGCGGAGGCGATCGCGAGCGCCGTCCGCAGCATCGCGCCGGTCGCGCAGGGCGCCGCTTCATAGTCGCTCACGCGCTGCGCGCCAGCTGCGCCTCTAGCGCCGAGTGATCGCTGAGGCCTCGCTCCCGCCACTCATGGTGGTAGGCGCAGCTGACCGGCTCGAGTTCGGGCGAGGCAAAGATGTGATCGAGCCGCCAGCCGCCGCCGTGTCCGGCGATCTGGCGCCAGGTCCAGCTCGGCTCGCGCTTGCCGTAACCGTGCAGCGAGCGAAACGCGTCGATGTAGCCAAGATCACGCAGACCCGGCACGATCCCAAGCTCGGCCTCATCCCACTCCACCCCGCGATCGGGGCGCAGGCGCCCACGGGAGTCACGCGCGAACGACATCACCTTGCCGTCCGGGAGCTCGCGGCGGGGCGTGTTCAGGTCGCCACAGGCGATTCGTGGTTGCGCAGTGGCCGCGATCAGAGCTTCCCGGAGCGCTCGGAGGGTGTGCGGCTTGACCCAGCCATTTGCGGCATTTGGAACGTGAACCGTCCAGACCTCGACCATGCCGGCGGGTGAATCGGTGACGGCGCACAGCGCGCTCTCGGGCCGTGGCATGTCCGGGTTTTGTGCGACATCGTGCCAGGGCTCCCGGGATGCGAGCATCACGCCCATACGCGGCGTATCGGCGGTCCGCGGCCTTAGCGACTCATCCAGCGAGCTGCGCACATGTGGCAGGCCGATCACCTCGAATGCCCGGCGCCACATGGGGATCGTTCGGCGCGTCACCTCCTGCAGCGCGACGATGTCCGGCTCGCGGCCGGCGAGCGCGGCGGCCTGCTCGGCGATCACAGCAGTCCTTCTCGCAACGTTCCAGGTCACGAGACGCAAGAGGCGTTCATCCCTGTTCGGCATCGACGGCTCAGCGTACGAGGGGTGAAGTCGCGACCTCACTACGACACCCGTGTCCCCGGACCAGCTGGGGGAGTCTTAGAGTCAGGGGGTGTTCGACCTCGACTCGTACCTAGCCCGGATCGGGCTGCACCGCCGTCCGACCCTGCAGGAGCTCCACCGGACGCACGTCTGCTCGATTCCGTTTGAGAATCTCGATCCCCATCGCGGGATTCCGGTATCGCTCGACGAACAGGACCTCGAGCGCAAACTTGTCACCGAGCGACGCGGCGGCTACTGCTTTGAGCAAAACCTGCTCCTGAAGCCGGCGCTCGAAGCGCTCGGCTACGGAGTCGAGCTGATCCTGGCCAGGGTCAGGGTCGGCGCCCCCGACGGTCCGGTCAGACCACGCACCCATCTGCTGCTGCGGGTCACCGCCGACGGCAGCACGTGGCACGTCGATGTCGGCTTCGGCGTTAGCACGCCGCTCGATCCGCTGCCATTTGGGCCGGGGGAGCCGGTTGAGCAGTCCGGCTGGCGGTACCGGATCGTCGAGGACGGTCCGGAGCTCGTTCTGCAGGCCGCGGTCGAGCCAACCTCGCCGCAATCTGACTGGACGGATCTCTACGGCTTCGTCCCAGAGCCGGTCCCGATCGCCGATGCGGTGATCAGTAACTGGTTCACCGCGACCCATCCCAGGTCGCCGTTCGTCACCGGATTGATCTTCGCAAGCCAGAGGCCCGACGGCACGCGAATCTCGCTTTCTGATTGGGACGAGCTGGCCCTCGTCGAGGCGACTCCCGCTGGCAGGAGTCTCACTCCCGTGACCCGGGAAATGATCCCGGAATTGATTGAGAGGCACTTCGGGCTGCCGGGGTTCGCTCTCAGTCCCGCTGGGCGGATCGTCCTGCCCGGCACCGGTTGAAGCGACCTCCAGAACGGATTAGCGCCGGCCCGAGCCTGGCGCGTTACGGAACGATGACCGAGAACGGCTCGTCAGAGTCGATGAACTGCACCGGGCCAGGAACGCTCAGCGAGTGAAGTATGCCGGTCGCGACCTCCCATGTCCCGAAAGGACACACGGTGCCGTCGCCCGGTCGTTCTGTGGGCGGCGCCGCATCGCGAGCACTCGCGACGTTCAGCGTCACTCCGATGGTCTCCGTGGAGGGGTTGATCCCCGGCACCGTTATGCAGTACCTACCCGGTTGCGGGTGGGTGACCGCCCCGATGCCCTTACTAGCGCTGAGCGTTCCGCGTGGGTCGATCTCTCCGTATGCCCGCGCGGTTCCAGGCGGGCCCTGCGGGCCTATGGGACCTGTGGAGCCTCGCGGTCCTCCTGGACCCTGAGGCCCGGGCGACTGCCTAATCCCGCGCGTGACGCTGGTGTCGATCTTGGCCAGGGTGACGGCGTGGTTCTTGAGCTGTCGTGTGCCCACACTGTTTGGCGGGAGGCGCAACGCAGCGTAGGAGGCGCCGCCAAGGGCGACGAACAGCGCCAGCGACGAAACGACGTTGGCGTAAGTAAGGCGATGCCGGGCGCGACGAATCAGATGAACGTTCGACTGTTTGGAGCGCTAGACCTTCAGCACGGTTGTTATCGAGCAGTCAAGCGGACAGCTTTAATCGAGCCGCGAACGCTTGATACGTTTGTCGGCGGCAAGCCTAGCGGTGACGACGGTCCGGCGGCGTGGAGCCGGCAGTGAGCATCGGGACCAGCCGCACGGAGCCCTCCGGCGAGAGGGCGCTCGCCGCCCGCCGATAGACTCGGCTCGCAGTGCGAACGTGTGGCCAGGTGCCGCCATCGGGCGATTAGCTCAGTCGGTTAGAGCGCTTCTCTGATAAGGAAGAGGTCCCAGGTTCGAGTCCTGGATCGCCCACTGCGGATATGCAGGGGTTTTCTGTACCTGATGCTTCGGGCGCCGTGGGACGCGGACACACAACGGACACCTCCTGAACGCTTTCCGCGGCGCGCGCCGGTCGGATCAGGTCCTCGGCCGAGCTGCGCTCGCCGGCACCGAGCTCGTCGAACAGGTGGGCGTAGGTGCTGAGCGTCATCGTCGGGCTGTGCCCTGCCTGCCGCGCGACTTCTACGACGGTGGCGCCCTGGGAGATCAGGAGGCTGATGAAACTGTGGCGCAGGTCATACGGGCGGCTTTCCGGCACGCCGGCCTCGGCGAACGTCCGTTTGCGCCAGTTGTTGGCGCGGTCGGCGTTCCATGGGGAGCCGTCGGGCGCCGGGAGGATCAGGTCGGTGGGGCTCGAGGTCGCGCCGCTTCAAGCGGCGAGTTCGATCGTGATCGGCTCGACGTGCCCGCCGCCGACCGGCGGCTCACGGCCCTGATCCTGGTAGGAGCCGATCATCTCGCGGGCTGCATCGAGCAGCATCTCCCGCGCCTCCTCGAGCGTGCGCCCACAGGTCACCACCGCCGGCCACTCAGCCAGCTGCGCCATCGTCCACCCATTTTCATCAGGCGTGAATACCGCCGTCAGAGTCAGCAACTCGCCCATTCCGACAAAGTATGGCCTCTCCGACTGCCGCCTGATTCCGAATCAGGTCTTACCTCGTCAGCGCCAGCAACCCGAAATGCCACACACCACGTGCACCGACGGTGCGGAGCCAGCCCGATCCGGCGCTCCGATGCTCAGCCCATCCCCCCGTGCGCCTGGGCGGCGCGGATGCGAGGGCGCCTCCGGCCAGCCTTTGCGATTGCAGCAGCTAACCCTGCGAGAGACGCGGATCCCGCGCGCAATACGAGACTAGACGCGGTCTGACCGAGATGCTCCCGACAGGGTGAAGACAGGTCGCTGTTGACCGTTCGTGCCGCACTCTGTGCGCTGCCTGAATGAGGCGTGTGCGGCGGTAGCATGGCCCCACCAGTATGTCGGCCACGGTGAACCGGGGTTAGAAACGATGACCGAAGTGGCTTACTCGCTAGGGGCCTCAGAATCCGAGCTGGCTCGTTTGGACGCGCAGGCCGCCAGCATCGCCACGCCGACGGCGGTGTTCCTGCGCAGCGCCGGTATCGCACCCGGAATGCGAGTGCTCGATCTCGGCACCGGCCTTGGCCACGTCGCCTTCCAGGTCTCCGAGCTCGTGGGGTCCGCCGGGGCGGTGGTCGGGATCGATCAGGCCGCGCCGATGCTCGCCGTCGCAGAGCAACGCACAGTCGCTGCAGGCATCGAGAACGTCCGTTTCGTGCAGGCCGACGTGCGCACATTCCGCGACCGCCAGCTGTTCGACGCGGTGACCGGGCGGCTGATCCTGTTCCATCTACCCGACGCGGTCGAGGTGCTCCGTCATCACGTCGGCGCCCTCACCGACAACGGTCTGGTGCTAATGATCGATTTCGACGTCGGATCGGCACGCAGCGAGCCCCCTGTGCCGCTCTTCAACGCCGCCCGGGACTGGGTCATCAAAGCGTTCAGGCACGCTGGCGCAAATCCGACTATTGGCACCCAGCTTGGGCTGCTGCTGCGCGACGCCGGACTAACCGACATCGAGACCTTCGGAATCCAGAGCTATCTGGCTCCAGACGATCCCGCCGGCCCAGCGCTTCTCTCAAGTGTTGTCAACAGCCTCGCGACGGTGATCCTCGCGAGCGGAATCGCCACCGAGGAGGAACTGGGCCTCGCCTCTCTCCAGGAACGGCTCAGGCACGAGCTTCAAACAAGCCGCGCAATCGGACTGATACCCGCAGTCGCGGGCGCCTGGGGCCGACTCCGAGCGGGAGCCTGAAGAGGCGGATTGACACAAGGGGGCGCCGCACGCGACCGCCCCGAGCTAGCGAGCCGTCCCGAGCCTCGATTCCGCGCGCTGAGCGGGGAACTCGGCGTCACCCCGGAGATGCTCGTGGCGGAAGGAGAGCAGGGCCCTCGCAACCGATCACGCGCGTTCCGGGCGCGACCCACCGGGCGCTGCTGCTTGACGCCTAGAGCGGCAGTTCCTGGGCCTCGCGCTTGGCTTTCCGCTGCGCCTCCTGCGCCGCGGCGATCTCCTTCTCGACGTCGACGGCCCGGCCGGCGCAGAACCTCCCCACCCAGCCGCCCCATCGCGGTGTCGATCACCTCAGGGCTCTGCTCTGTCACCTCCGCCAGGACCGCTGTCCGCAACGGGTGAACCTGCTTCGAGATCTCACCGAGGACCGACTCGGTGGTCTCAGCATCATCGATGTCGAAAAGGGATCCAACCATCACGCCGGTCGCGCCGCCGAGCACCGCGCCCGCGCACTGAACCCGCTCGGCGGTAGGCTCGTATTCGCTGATGCTGCTCGACAGTCTGATGCCTGACTTCGACGCGACCCGGATTGAGCATCGGGTGATCGACGGGCGGCCGGCCGACGTCTACGAGGTGGCGATTCGCGTCGACTTTCTCGACGCTATGCGTCGCAGCCCGATCGTTCGTGGGCTGTTCGCGCTGCGGGCCGTTGTGGAGCGAGCGGCTGCGACGGTCCGGCGATCGCCGATGGTGAGCCCGCCCGAGCCCGTCGCGTTACGTCTGGTCGAGATGCCCGAGCGTGGAGATTGGGTCCGGTTGGGTGAGGACCGGCCGAACGAGTTCGCGTTTGGGGTGATCGGGCGCTTCTGGGCCGGGACGACGGCATTTGAGCAGATCGAATCCTCCGCGTTCAGATCGTTTGACAGGCCGGGTTACGCCAAGATCGCCGCCAGCCTCTCCTTGCGCTCGTATGGGGATCAGCGAACGCTGCTGAGCTACGAGGCGCGTACCCAGGCGACCGACGAAACCGCCCGCCGGGCGTTCCTGCGGTACTGGACCCTCGTGTCGCCGGGCGTCGGAGTGGTAATGCGCTCGCTGCTCGCTCTGATCGCGCTAGAAGCGCGCCACTCTCGATAGTCCCAGACCTCGGCCTAGGCGTGATGACAGAGCCAGCATCAGCGCAGGGTTTCCAACCGGCTTCGCTCGCCGCCCTCGGGGAACCGGTGCGGCGCTATTTCACCCACGCCATCCGCGATGAGGCTCAGCTCGTCGCCGGGACCCGCCTGACGATGGCGGGGCGCATCAAGGTCGGTCCTAGTTGGCTGAGATTTACCGCACAGCAGGAGTTCGACGGTCACGACTTCGCTTGGCGGGCACGCGCCGGGTGGGGACCATTCAAGCCCCTGCACATCGTCGACCGGTACACAGCCGGCGCCGGCAGCATCGACGGCCGGATCCTCGGCCACCTCTCGTTCTTGCACGCCGACGACGAGAACACGACGCGTGCGGCCGCGGGCCGTGGTGCAGCGGAGAGCATTTGGGTGCCGGCCTCGCTGCTACCCGATTGCGGGGTGACGTGGCGAGCCGAGAACCGGAATCTTCTCGTAGCAGCCTTCGAGGTGCCCCCGGAGCGACCCGAAGTCCGCCTAACAATCGACGACACGGGAGCCGTGCTCAGCGTCAGCGTGATGCGCTGGGGCAACCCGGACCAGAACGACTACGGCTACATCCCGTTCGGCGGTAACGTCACGGCGGAACGCAGCTTCGGAGACCTGGTGCTGCCGAGCCGGGTCAGCGTCGGCTGGTGGTTCGGCACGGACCGCTTCGCGCCGTTCTTCGAGGCCGAGATACTCGACGCCGTGCCCGTCGCCGATCCCGCATATCTCTGAAGACGGGGCCCAACGGTGCTCAGCTAGGAATCTCTCACGCCTGGTTTGCGACGATAAGAGGCGTCCGCATCCGAGCGTCCCCCGCGCTTCCCTGTGTGCGCGCCTCGCGTGCGGTTCGACAGAAAGCGTCGTCCGGATCTGCGTGCCACTCGCCTTCTCGGCAACAGCCCACGGCGTGCCGGCGCCGGGACAGGATCGTCAAACCGGCTCGACGGTAGTTAGTGCTAGTCGTTGATGTCGAGGACGGGCATTATGTCCGGCAAGTGCTGCCCTTCCTCGGCATGCTCGTTGGGCACTACGGCGGTGCCGAGAGCGAAGAACTCGATTACGTGGCTGCCCCAACCGTGGTTGTTCTGGTGCAGCTTGACCTCGACGATCCCTAGAACGCCGTCTCCGATGTCCTCGGCCTCTTTCTGCATGCGCTCCATCGCAAGCTCGCGCGCGTCGTACAGGGCCTGGGTGTACTGCTCCAGCTCGACGTTCTGACCCGTCTGGCGAATCGATTGCAACATGCCGCGATGAGCGACGTGGTAGACGCAGTTGCCCATGACCAGGCCGACCGGGCGCTTGCCGGTTTGCATCAGGGTCCAGAAGGCCTGTCCGGAAAGGTCGCTGGTAAACGGGCGCCCGTTCGGGGCGCGGTGGACCTTGCCACCCTTGTGCTTGATTGCGGTGCCGATGGCGATGAACTCCGCCATGTCAGCGCCCCACTCATAGCGCCCGACCTCTAGGCGGACACCGACGATGCCGTCGGCAGCGAGCTGATCGGCTTCTTCCTCCATGCGTGTCATGGCAAGCTCGCGGGCCGCGTACATCGCCTGGGTGAGGACGGCCATCTCCTGGCTCGCCTTCCAGCTGGACTGCTGAAAGCCGATGTGGTAGATGCTCGAGCCCACAACCAGGCCCACCGGCTCGAAACCGGCCTTCTCCACGCACAGGTACTCGTTCACTGAAAGGTCGGACGTGAACAGCCCGCGGGCGTTCATCTGGAGGCGCTCGCTCGCGTGTTCGGCGAGCCCTTCGGTGCTCGTCGGATCGTATGTCGACATCAGCTGCTCTCCTCGAGTCGTGGTGGACTAGACGCCGACGTTGATCGACATGACCGGCACCCCCAGTGGGGCGGGATGAGGCTCGTGCGCGCCAAGGCGGATCGCGGTGCCCAGCACGTGCATGGAGACAATGAAAAAGTGCTGCCTATAGCCGGGGCTCTCATACTCGTGGTGATCAATCTGGTGCGTGAGGGTCGAGATCACCATGTCGTTCGCGCCGGCATCGCTGGCCTGACGGCGCACCTCTTCCATCGCGAGATGACGGGCTGCGTACACGCCTTCGGTGAGCTCGGTCAACTCCTGGTTGCCCCACCACGAGCTCATCATCTGATTGGCCCGCATGCTCAGTGCCACGCACACCACGGAGGTGTGGCCGATGACCCCCAGCGTCTCAGCTCCGATGCGGCGGAGCTTGTGGACGTCCTGGCCCGACAGCGCGCACATCCTCGGCCCGAGACCGCCGCGGCCCGGAACCGCTGTGTCGCGCACGGCGGTGCCGAAAACGACGTATTCGACGTTGCCCGGGTCCCCGAGAAAGCTATTGGAACTCATCTCGATGCCTATGACGGCGTCCGCACCCGCGAACTGCGCCTCCTGACGTAGGCGATCGAACGAGCGCTGACGCGACAGGTTCCACGGCGTAGCGAACGACGCCATCTCGCGGACTCCTCTTCCGTAGGAAGACCAGCCGTAGTTTTGCCAGCCGTGCTGGACCACCGAGGAGCCCATGATCTGCGCGATCGGCGTCAGACCCGACGCTTGCGCGATCGCATACTCCTTGGCACTCAGATCGCTGCTGAAGACCGGCGAACCCGAAGCGGCGATCATCTTTAGACGCTGCTCTGCTCCAAGCGGAATTCCCCCGCGTTGGATGCGTTCAAGATCGACGGCTGCCGCCCGACGCTCGTCTTCGCTCGGCGGTACCGGTCGTTTTCCTAACCACCTCAAAGTACCCCAATGCTCGCACATCCCATGGCGCGGCTCCTGGCTGTGAATTAAGGGCGTGAGGCTGTGACCATCTCGTCGAAAAAACGAAACCCTCGAACTGTTTGTGATCGAGATCGACACCGCGACTAGCGAGGACGAGCTCGCAGATGCAAGTGGCGCAGGCCCGTCGTCTGGAAAATCGACCGGCTCTGCCGCAGCCTGCACCACCTCGTCAACACCGTCCACGACCTGACCCGGTGGCATGCAGTTAAGCAAAGGCGACTGGCTGGTCGCTGGCTTGGCCCAGTCGATCCAGCAGCAACTGTTGCTGGGCGTCAAGGAGACTCATCGAGCGGATTGTCGCCCTCCGGCGCTCACCGGCGCGGCGGAGCTGTCAGCCTCGCGCAGTTTGGGTCTCGATCGAGTCCAGACTGGCTCAGCATGAGCCGCGAAGGGGCTCTAGTGCGTGCGGAGTCGGGACGCCGGCTGTGTGCTGTAGCCGTGTGATTCCTTTCTGATCTCGCCGGTTTTCGAGAGCTGAGTCAGGCGGTTTGCGACGCTTTCGGAATTGAGGTTCAGGCTTTTGGCGAGATCACCGGCGGTGCTTCCCGGGTGCTTCGCCAGGAAGTTGATGATGCTCGCCTCGGTGTCGCCCTGACGGGTGCGCGCGGTTGCGCGCCTATTGCTCGCTCGTCGCGCGGTCGCGCGGCGCACTGAGCGAGCCGGAGCGGCCTCGGGGTCATGTTCTGAAACTTCGGTTAGGACCTCAACTCTGGGCATGTGCGCTCCTTGTTCACCCGAATGCGGCATCAGCAGGTCTCTTTAGTCGTGCGACTGCATCAGGTACGCGTAGCGTGGCCGCTCGGACTGTGTCGGGTCTGGCGTTGGTCCGGGCCCCATCCGCTGGCGGGGTGTGCAAGCGTCGTCGGGCATCAATCGCCCGCGAGAGCCGTCGCGCCCCGCGATCACGGGCCAACTCGCCTCGCCTAGGCGCTGCCTGATCGCGTTGTATCGGCGTCATAGCCTACGAGCCTTCCCGTCCCTCGATTCAGGGCCGCGCGGAGGAAGAGGGGCATAGAAACCCCCGAGCGTTCATCAGGGGTAGCGACGAAGCCACCGGGGCGGTGGGTTAACGCCGGTAGAAGTGACGCCACCGGCCCCGCAGTCAAAACCAGTAACCCCCGCCTCCCGCCTCGTGGCGCAGATCGCGCCGTTGGTGGCATTCGGGCTGGGACTGAGAATTCTGGCCGCAGGGCCAGCACCGCAACCGACAGTACTCCTAATTGCGAGCGTCTGAGCCCAATTTCCACATTCGTCGTAAATTGCCACGAACCAAAGAGACTCGCCTCAGCGGCCTATCTGCGGCTTGAGATGACAAGGACGAGTACCCGGACTGAACCGGCCCGGTCCGTTCGTGGCTACATCCTCCACGTCCGGGAGGTCGAGCCGGAGGGCCTTCGGCGCTGGCCGAGGCCGGAGACCTGCTGTTGCGACAGAACGAGCATCTCGCCCTCGCCGACCAGGGCCCTCCCCCTCCGTTGCGCGGATCGGGAGGCGGTGCCCGGCGGGTGCTCTGCAGCGACGGACGAGGAGACCGCTCGGAGCTCCCGGCCGTGGCGGGGTCGGTGTAGGCTCGCGACCAATGTCCGGCGGTGAGACGCACTCGGTCAAGCGTCATCTCGATGTTGACGCCGAGAGCTACGACGTCCAGATTCGCCGCTTCATCCCTCACTACGACGAGATGATCGCGACGGGTGTCGAGC
>CATPAX010000264.1 GCA_955652215.1 uncultured Solirubrobacteraceae bacterium
GGCGTCGCGGGGGCCAAGCAGCACAGCACCCCGCCAGCGTCAGGTGGCGTCTCTGGAAACGTCAACCAGACCGGCGGTGTGGCGCTGTCCGGGCCGCCCGCTCCGAAGAGCACGAAGCTTCACCCGGTGGTGCTGGGAGCGACCGCGAGGATCATCAACGGACTCGCTTACGCACCGTCTGAGGCGCCCATCCAAGTTCGGCGCGCGATCTGGGCAGGTGACAGGATCCGCCACAAGCCCTATCTCTACGCGGGCGGACACGGCGTCTGGAACGACGTCGGCTACGACTGCTCCGGCACGGTCTCCTACGTTCTACATGCGGCCGGAGTGCTTCCGGTGTCGATGGATTCGAGCCAGTTCATGAGCTGGGGCAAGCGCGGCGCCGGCGCCTGGATCACGATCTACACCAACCCCGGGCATGCATTCATCGAGATTGCCGGAATCCGCCTGGACACCTCGGCCGAGGGCGACCCGCACCCGGCGCCAGGAACGGGTCCCCGCTGGAGGCCGCTGATGAACGACACCAGCGGCTTCGTGGCTCGCCATCCCGCCAGCCTGTAGAGGCGCTACGGCCGCTCGCCGAGCTGCCTGATCGCCGACTGGGGAATCCTGGGCTCGCGCGTCGCTCTATGCTTGAAGTGCTCGTCCTGTAACTCGCCAAGGAGGATGCGATGCCGGGTCTTTCCGGTCGCATGTCGACAGTTGTAAAAGCGAAGATCTCGAAGCTCCTAGACCGAGCCGAGGATCCCGCTGAAACCCTGGAGTACAGCTATCAGAAGCAGATAGAGCTCCTCCAGAACGTCAAGAAGGGAATCGCCGACGTAGTCACGTCGAAGAAGCGCCTGCAGCTCCAGGAGCAAAGTCTCCAGCAGCAGGTGGTAAAGCTGGACACGCAAGCCCGGCAGGCACTCGCCGCAGGCAAGGAAGACCTCGCACGGATGGCGCTCGAGCGCAAGAACGTCGCGCAGACAGAGCTCCAGTCGCTGGATACCCAGATCGCCCAGCTCGTCCAGCAGCAAGATCAGCTGACTGCGTCCGAGCAGAAGCTCAAAACCAAGATCGAGCAGTTCCGCTCTAAGAAAGAGGTCATCAAGGCCCAGTACTCCGCGGCCGAGGCCCAGGTTCGCATCTCCGAGGCGGCGACAGGCGTCGGCGAGGAGATGGCGGACGTCGGCCTCGCGATGCAGCGCGCGCTCGATAAGACCGAGAACATGAAGGCCCGCGCAGACGCGGTGCAGGAGCTCGAGGAAGCCGGCACGTTCGACGATCTGACGACCCTCGGCCCCGCAGAGGACGACATCGACCGCCAGCTGAGGCAGCTCTCGAGCACCAGTGAGGTCGACACCGAACTCGAGAAGATGAAGGCAGAGCTCGGCAGCGGCACGCCCGCCTCCGCCGGCGAACTCGGGGCGGGAGCTCCGGCGCCCGCCGAAGGCCATGTGGGCACCGCATCAGTGCAACCTTCCGAGGGCGGCGCGGCGTGATCGTCCGGATCTCGAACGAGGGCCAGTACGAACTGCCCGCGAGCGAGGTCGAGACGCTCGAGGAGCTCGACAATCAGGCGATCTCCTCCTGTCAGCAGGGAGACGAGGAGCAGTTCCGGGCGAACTTTGACCGTTTGCTCGACTTCGTGCGAGAGAGGGGCCGGCGGTTTCCAGAAGACGAGCTATCCGGGTCAGACCTGATCCTGCCGCCTTCCGACGTGTCGCTCGAGGAGGCCTTGAAGGAGTTCAGGGGCGAGGGACTCATCCCGAGCTGACCGCCGGACCGGGACGGGAGGCCGGCGAGACGCGTTCGCGCTCCAGCCCCGCCGGCAGACCTCAGATCGGAATGCCCCACAGCGGGAACCAGCGCTCGAGCTCCGGCTCGAGCGGAAGCTCGGCGCCGATCTGCGCCTTCAGCACGAGCTCGCGCTCGTTGTCGCGCTGCTGATCTCCCGGGGCTGGGACGAAGGGGTAGAACGACCCCCGCTTGTAGTTGTAGATCCAGTAGAGCGGGCGGTCGTGCGTGTCCTTGAAGGCGAACACCGCGCACAGCACGCGCTCGCCGTAGCCTCCGCCCTCGATCGCTGTGCTGACTGCGTTGATCCCGACGACCAGGCTGTCGAAGTCCTCGCCGCGAAGCACAAGCCACCGGAATCCATAGGCATCGTCGGAGCTCTCGACCGCGGTGCCGCTGTCGGCGGCCGTCCCGCGGACGACCTGCTCCATGTCGGTGACGATCGCTTCGAAGTCGGCGGTCGCGAGCGGCTGGAACACGATCGCCGCAGCTCCGCGTGAGGTTATTCCGAGCGAAGTCTCCAGCGTCACGTAGGCGGTGCTCATCGCGAACAGCCGGTCCGCCGCGGGCTTGGCAAGCTTCCGCTTGCCGGTCAGTACATCGAGGAACCCCACGGCGGTCGGTTTAGGCGGTGCCCTGGAGCTGAGCTTCGAGCCGCTGCAGCGCCGCGACCCGTGCCTCGAGCGGCGGATGGGTCGAGAACAGGTTGGCTACCGACTGCTTGGCCTTCGGCGGGAAGATGTAGAACGCCGCAAGCTCACCCGACGCCGAACGCAGGTCCCGCTGTGGGATCTGCTGCATCGTGCCGCTGATCTTGTAGAGCGCCGATATCAGCGCGCTCGGGCGACCGGTCAGGACTGCTGAGCCACGGTCGGCGGCGAACTCCCGGTAGCGCGAGAGCGCCTGCAGCAGCACGAACGAGACCATGTAAACCACTGCCGAGACGAGGATCACGGCGATGAACCCGACCCCGCCCTCGTTGTCGTTGTCGCCACCGAACGCCCCGCCGAACCAGAACCCCATCTGGACGATGAACGCCGCGATCGAGGCGAAGAAGCTTGCGATGGTCATCACTATCACGTCGCGATTCAAGACGTGCGTGAGCTCGTGGCCGAGCACCGCTTCGACCTCGGCCGGTGAGAGGCGCTCGAGCAGCCCAGTGGTCACGCAGACGGTCGCGCTCTTCGGCGAGCGTCCGACCGCGAAAGCGTTGGGCATCGGCGTCTGGGCAAGCGCGACGTGGGGCTTGGGGAGGTTCGCCTGGACGCAGAGCCGCTCGATCATCCCGTGCAGCTGTGGCGCCTCGGCCGGGCTGACCTCGTGGGCGCCCATCGAGAACAGCGCGATCTTGTCGGAGGTGAACAGCTGCACGGCGAAGAGCCCCCCGGCGATGATTGCGATCAGGACCGCGCCTGTCCCGGCTGCGATCAGGACACCGATCAGAACGGTATAGACGAGGCCGAGCAGGAACATGGTCAGGAGCATCCGTGCTTGGAGCCCTGTATCGCGACCGAACGAGGTTGGACGTGCCATCTGTCTACCGAATGTTCGCAGACGCTAATTAAGAGTTTGCGATGAGTCAGCGGACAGCGCCGTCTCGATGAAGCGGATGCTGGCAGCCTGAAGCTCCGGATCGTGCTGAATCGAGCGGTGATGCCCACCGGGGACGGTCACCAGGCGGCTCTGGGGCGAGCGCAACCGCCGAGAGAGCTCGCGGGACAGCGCGACCGGCACCACCTCGTCACCCTCCGCATGAAGGATCAGCAGCGGAATCTCGAGCGCCTGCACCGCGTCGCCGAGCTCGTGCGCCTTGAGAAACGCATCGAGGGCCTGGGCATCGGCCTCGAAACCGAGGTTGCCCCGCGCGAGCCCGCGTCGCAGCCCCTCGACGCTCGCCGGGCAGATTGCCACAACCGCATGGGCCTCGCTCGCCGCAGCGGCGACGATTGCGAGATAGCCGCCCATGCTCGAACCGCGAACCGCGATCGGCACTCGCGCGCCCCCGATTCGTGCGCGTAACAGGTCCGTAATCGATCGCATGTCCTCGAGCACGCGCCCATCAAGCCTGCCGTCGCTTGACCCATGTCCGCGCTGGTCGAACGCGATCGCGGCAAATCCTGCTCCGAGAACCGCTCGGGCGAAGTCATGATGGCTCTCCTTCGAGGACCCGGCGCCGTGAACGATCACCACGCCCCCGCGTACCGGATCGTCTCCGGGGCCGAGCCATAGCGAATATGACAACCCGTCGAGCTTGCCGATTTCGGCCGGGGCCTCGGGCATCACCCAGCGGCGCGTCACCATCGCGTCGATCATGGCAGGGCGCATGGCATGATCGAC
>CATPAX010000265.1 GCA_955652215.1 uncultured Solirubrobacteraceae bacterium
CGCTCGACCGGGCCACGATCCATGCCTACGAGGACGGCGTCCCAGGGCCGGTGTACTACCAACGGCGCGCTCACGCGGTTTCGCTCCAAGCCGAGCAGGTGCTCGGCCAGCTCGACGGAGGTACGTCGCTGCTATATCCCTCGGGCGCCGGCGCGACGTCCGGCCTCGTGCTCGGGTTCCTCGGGCCGGGCAAGCGCGTTGCCGTCGCCGAGGATGCCTACTACGGAACGATCGGCCTGCTCCGGGGCGAGCTCGGCCGGTGGGGGCTCGAGGTAGTGACGTTTGACCAGACAGGCTCGCCCCCGGCGGCAGACCTGGTTTGGCTTGAGCCCTGCTCGAACCCGCTGCTGACGTTCCCGGACCTCGATGCCGCGATCGCCGACGCGCACGCCGCAGGAGCTCGGGTCGTAGTCGACAACACGGTTCTCAGCCCAGTGCTGCTGCGGCCGCTCGCGCACGGTGCCGACTTCGTTCTCCACAGCGCGACCAAGATTCTGGGCGGCCACCACGACGTGCTACTCGGTGTTGTGAGCTGCGCGCAGGCAGAGGCCGCCGAGCGGCTGAGGGCGTTCCGAACCGACGCCGGGATCGTCGCTGCGCCCGATCCCGTGTGGCTGTTACTGCGCGGACTGAAGACGCTTGCGCTTCGGGTGGCGCGGGCATCGGCAAGCGCTCTGGAGCTGGCGCGTCGGCTCGCGGAACACCCCGCGGTGACGCGGGTCCGCTATCCCGGCCTTGGGGACCCGATCGCCGCGCGTTACGTCGAGGCATTCGGCCCGCTGCTGTCGTTCGACGTCGCGGACGCGGAACACGCTCTGCGGGTCGAGCGTTCGCTGCGCTTGATCGAGAACGCGACAAGCCTCGGCGGCGTGGCCTCGACGCTCGAGGCACGAGCGCGCTGGGAGCCCGAGCGTGTCCCGCCCGGACTTCTGCGTCTCAGCGTTGGGCTCGAGCATGTGGATGACCTGTGGGAGGACCTCCAAGCGGCGCTCGAGGCGACGTGAGCAGCCCGCTGAAGGGCGAGGTCACAGCTCGCGATCCGACTCCGGCGCAGCGCGCCATCGCAAGACGCGCCGCTGAGTCCAAGGCCACGATTCCCGAGATAGCGCTCGACGCCGAGGTCGAGATCGATGCCGTGATGGCGCGGAGCCGCGAGCCGGATCAGCCACCCTTGCGCGACTTCATCATCAAGGCATGCGGCCTCGCCCTGCGGGAGTTCCCGAATGTCAATGCCTCGTATCGGGACGGGCGCTTCGAGCTTTACTCCCGCGTCAACATCGGGATCACGATCCCCGGTGATGGCTTCATCGCCGTGCCAACGATCCTCGACGCTGACCGCAAGAGCCTGATCGAGATCGCAGCGCAGACCGGTGCCTTCGCCATCCGCGTGAGGGACGGAAGTCTCTCCGCGGGAGACCGCGCCGGTGCGACTTTCACGGTTTCCGATGTCGGCGTCGACGGGGTCACGCGATTCCAGTCCGTGATCAGTCCGCCGCAGGCGGCGAGCGTGGGCGTCGCGAGCCCGCGCTCGGCAGTGCTGATCGAAGATGGTCAGGTTCGTGAGCGCGAGGTCGTGACCCTGACGATGTCGTGCGATCACCGCATCCTCTATGGCGCCGACGCGGGCGCGTTCCTGGGCCGCCTACAGGCGCTGCTGGCAGCGCCGCAGGAGTGGTGGCGCTGATCGCGCGCTGGGCAGCTTAGGCGCGACCCGCGCGCTTTCTTACAGGTCGCTTCCGAAGGTATTACGGATCGGTGTCATCGCCTCGTTGGGCGTTGTGCAATCGCATTCGTTCTGCTCCAATGCGGTAACTCTCCAAGCCGGAGCCTGAACAATCCCAGCGCGCGGCGGAGAGCGGCAGGAACTACCTCAGACTGAAGGGAGACCTGAATGCGCTTGCGCTTGCGCACGCCGCTGCATGCGACGCTGCTCGCTGTTGTGTTCGCCGCTTTTCTTGTAGGAGCGGGGGCCGCGTCGGCCTCAGATGTGGTTGGACATGTATATGCAAACGACAACACGGCCGGGACCAACACCATCGCCGCGTATGCACGTCACGCGGACGGATCGCTGACGCCACTGCCTGGCTCTCCGTACTCAGCCGGTGGCGCCGGCTCGGGCGCGCCCATCGGCTCTCAGGGAGCGTTGCAGCAGAGCTCCGATGGCCGCTACCTAGTGGCTGTCGATGCCGGCAGTAATCAGGTCTCGGTCCTCCGAATCCAGCGGGACGGCGGCCTCGAGCTGGTGGACGTCGCGTCCTCGAACGGTGCTCAGCCTGTAAGCATCGCGATACACGGTCATCTCGTGTATGTCGCCAACGCAGGTGCGGCCGGCACTGACTACACGGCCTTCCGGCTCGGGCGCCGGGGCCATCTGCACCCGATTGCAGGCTCCACGGTGGGGCTACCTAGCAACTCGAGTCCGGGTGACCTGCTGTTCAACGCCACCGGCACCACCCTCGTCGGGACTCGCGTGGGCACCTCGCTGATCGACAGCTTCATCGTTGGTCCGGATGGGCGCCTGACGCCAGCTCCAGGGTCGCCGTTCGCGGCGCAGGGGGCAGGTCCGTTCGGCAGCCAGTTCAGCCCGACGAACCCGGCTGACCTGTACGTCTCAAATGCGCACGGAGGCCAGAACAACGGCAGCGTGTCGGCATTCAGTGTGTCGGACAACGGCACGCTGAGCCCGATCGGCGCTTCCCCGTTCGCCGATCAGCAGACCGCGCCGTGCTGGGTCGAGATCAGCCACGACGGCAGGTTCCTGTTCACGGTGAACACCGCGTCCGGAACGATCTCCCGGTATCTGATCAATGGCGACGGATCGCTGAGACTCATCGGCAGCACGCCGCTGAGCCACTTCGGCAAGCCGTTCGATGCTCGCCTGAGCCCGGATGGTTCGAC